>CAISYQ010000412.1 GCA_903889735.1 uncultured Methylibium sp. | reverse complement strand
GACCGGGCTCGCCCTGCTCACCAGATTCGCCCACCACGGCCTCCCCCTCAGCCGACGCCCCGATGCTCAAGGCCGCGGCGCCATCGCTACCCTCGGCTGCACCCCGGCCCATCGCTGCCGAAGCTTCAGCGAAAGCCTGGGGCACCGGCCGAGCGGCTTCAGAGGCGGTCACCGCCACGGGTCCCGCGCTGGCTTCAACCGCCTCGGCCGGGAGCGCGGCGTCGACCGCCGCGGGCTTGCGCGATCGCCGCTTGGGTGCCGGCGCCTGGGCTTCGTCAACACCGGCCGGCGCGACGGCTTCAATTGCCGCCGAGGCGTCCGTGTCCACCGACGCGCTGCTCTTGCGGGTGCGTCGCTTGACGGCGGGCACCGCCTCGGCGCCGGGGGTTTCAGGGCCTGTCAATGGCTCGTTGGGCGGCGTTTCGTTCGAATTCATGGGGTCGGTTCCGTACCAGCAACAGCCGGCGTCAGGTCGGGCACCGCGGTGGCGGTGTCATCGTGAGGGGAGACGGCGGCCTGGGCCTCGTCCGGGGATGCCGTATTGGTTTCGATCTCGTCCAGAAGGGAGCCCTGCTCAGGCAGCACGGCCGCGAGTGCGTCTCCGCCGCCCAGGCCCTGGATCTCGGGCAGCTGGTCGAGCGAGGCCAGACCAAGGTCGTCGAGAAACTGGCGGGTGGTGGCCAACAGGGCTGGGCGGCCGGGGGTCTCGCGGTGACCGATGGTCTCGATCCAGCCACGATCCTCGAGCCCCTTCAGCAGCGGACTGCCGACCGTGACACCGCGGATGTCCTCGATGTCGCCACGGGTGACGGGCTGCCGGTAGGCAATGATCGCGAGGGTCTCGAGCGTGGCGCGGCTGTACTTCGGCGGCTTCTCGGGATTGAGGCGGTCGAGGTATTCGCGCAACTCGGGCCGGCTCTGGAATCGCCAGCCGCTCGCCACCGGCACCAGCTCGACACCGCGACCCTCCCAATCACGCACCAGCTCATCGAGCAGGCTGCGCAGGGTGTCGGGGGCGAGCTGATCGTCGAACAGCAGCCTCATGTCACGCAGAGGCAGCGGCTGATGGGCGCAGATGAGCGCAGTCTCGAGGACGCGCTTCGCATCCTGGGTGTTCATCACTTCGTTCTATCGTCCTGTGCGACCCTCAGGTCGTCATGCAAGGGCTGGGGGAACCAGCTCGCGCGGCGCATGGGGCGGTCTTTGCGGCGCGGGGACCTCGGCTCACCGAGGCTTTGAAACGTCTTGGCCCTGTCAAGGTAGGCCGTGCTCGCCTCGCGGCGGGATCGAAGGCCTACGTCAAGCCCTGTCCGGCATTGTAGCCAAGCCTATTTCAAGAAACCAAACCGAGCAAACCGCCCGGCAAAACCTGCTCCCAGGCCAGCCCAAGGTCATCCGGCAGCGGCGCCTCGAAGCTCAAGCGCTCCCCGCTGACGGGGTGGGCGAAAGCCAGCCGGGCGGCGTGAAGGGCCTGCCGGGACAGGCCCAGGGCCGGGCGGCCGCCGTAGAGCTGATCGCCCACCAGGGGATGTCCCTGGGAGGCCAGGTGCACCCGGATCTGGTGCGTACGGCCGGTGTGCAACCGGCAGTGCACGGCGGCCACCGCCTCTGCCGCGCCCAGGGTGCGGACATCGGTGCGGGCAGACCGGCCGCCCGGGAGCACCGCCATCTTCACCCGGGACACGGGATCGCGGCCGATCGGCGACTCCACCGACCAGGCCGCTTGGCGCGGCACCCCATGCACCAGCGCCAGGTATTCGCGGCCCACCTCGCGTGCCGCGATGGCACGGGCGAGCGCGGTCATGGCCGTGAGCGTCCGCGCCACGACCATCAGGCCGCTGGTGTCCTTGTCCAGGCGGTGAACGATGCCCGCGCGCGGCAGACCGGCGGCCGACGCATGCCGGGCCAACAGGCCGTTGAGCAGGGTGCCCGACCAATTTCCCGGCGCCGGGTGGACCACCATGCCCACGGGCTTGTCGATCACGAGCAGGTGCTCGTCCTCGAACACCAGCCTCCAGCGGGCGGCGACATCAGGCTCGGCGCGGAAAGCGCGGGTTTCGGCCGTTGCGCGCAAGCCCACCTCGATCCGTTGCCCGGCGCTCACACGCCGTGAGGCCGACACCGCCACCTGCCCGTCAATGCGGACCAGGCCGTCGTCGATGAGGATCTGAAGGTGGTTGCGTGAGAACTCCCCCGCCAGGGACACCAGCCACTTGTCGAGTCGCTCTCCATGGGCGGCGAGGCTGACGCGCGCGCTGCGCTGCTCGATGTCGTCGGCCGTGATGGGGCCGTCGTCGGCCTCGATCTCGGTGGCGGGCTGAGGCATGGGGGGTGGGTTCGGTAGGGGGGCGCCCATATAATTTTGTGATCCTATTCCAGCGGTCCCCTCAGGGCCGCCTACCGGCAAAGATTCCGATGCACACGACAGATCACCGGTCAGCCCCTGCTCGATGGGCCCTTGCGCTGCTGGCCGCGGGGCTGGCTCTGGCGCTCGCCGCCTGCGGTTCGGCGCCCGCCGACAAGAACGACACCATGGCGATCGAGAAATTGTACGAAGAGGCCCGCGACGACGCCTCCTCGGGCAATTGGGAGCGCGCCATGAAGCTCTACGAGAAGCTCGAGGCCCGCGCCGCCGGCACGCCGCTGGCCCAGCAGGCGCAGATCGACCTGGCCTATGCCCAGTACCGCTCCAGCGAGAAGGAAAAAGCACTCGCCACCCTCGAGCGATTCATCAAGCTGCACCCCAGCAGCCCGGCGCTGGACTACGCCTTCTACCTGCAGGGCCTGGTCAATTTCAACGAAAACCTCGGCCTGCTCGGCAGCCTGGCCCGGCAGGACCTCTCGGAGCGCGACCAACAGGCCTCGCGCGATTCTTACCAGAGCTTTCGCCAAGTGATCACGCGTTTCCCGGAGTCCAAGTATGCGGAGGACTCCCAGCTGCGCATGAACTACATCGTCAACTCGCTGGCCTCCTACGAGGTGCATGTAGCGCGCTATTACTACCGGCGCGGCGCCTACCTGGCGGCCGCCAACCGAGCGCAACAGGCGCTACAGGAATTCCAGACCTCCCCGGCGATCGAGGAGGCGCTCTACATCCTGTCGCTGAGCTACGACAAGCTCGCCATGGACGATCTGCGCGACGATGCGCAACGGGTGCTGGCCACGAATTTCCCGGAATCCCGCTTCGTCAAGGAAGGCTTCTCCGAGGTCAAGCGTGCTTGGTGGCAGATCTGGTGACTCGCTGCTCGACGGGGGCTCTTGCCCTGCGTCCTGGGATGTGAACGACGGGGCCTGAGGGCTCCGTTCCGCTTCAAGGCCCTTGCTCGGCGGTTGAGATGTGCCGCAACCACGCCAAGGCGTCGGCTTCCTCGGCCACCACGCCCATCGGCGGAAGGGCCGCGCGCATCGCTCGCCCGTAGCCCATGGTCGCCATGCGGGGGTCGCAGACGACCAGCAGGCCGCGGTCGGTCTCGCTGCGGATCAGGCGCCCGGCGCCTTGCTTCAGGGACACGGCCGCTTCTGCCACGAAGTAATCGTTGAAGGCGCTGCGGCCCTGGGACTCCAGCCGCTTGACCCGGGCCTCGACCAGAGGATCACTCGGCGGTGGGAAGGGCAGCTTGTCGATGATCACGCACTGCAGCGCATCCCCGGGCACGTCGATGCCCTCCCAGAAGCTCTGCGAGCCCACCAGCACCGCACGCGGCGCGTCGAGGAAGCGCTGCAGCAGCTGCCGCTTGGGCGCGCTGCCCTGCGTCAGCACCGTGATCGGGTCGGCATCGGCGGAAAGATCGGTCTCCAGCGCCTGCGCCACGGTCGACAAGGCGCGCAGCGTGGTGGTGAGCACGAAAGTGCGCCCCCCCGCCGCACGGGCACAGGCCGCGGCCAGCCTCGCCACGGCCAAGGGATGGCCGGGCTCGTTGGGCTTGGGAAAGCGGGCCGGCACATACAGCCGCGCTTGCACCGCGTAATCGAAGGGGCTGTCGACCCTCAGGGTGCGGGCAGCATCGAGTCCGGTCTGCTCGGTGAACCAGCGGAGCTGCTCATCGGCACCCAGCGTGGCCGATGTGAACACCCAGGCCTTGGTGGCGGCCGCAACCTGCGCGCGCATGGTCTCACTCACATCCAGGGGTGACTCCGCGAGCCTCACGGCGTGGGTGCCGAGATCGATCCAGCGCACCCGACCCGCAGGTGCCACCGCCGCGAAACCTTCGGCCTGGTCCGCCAGCGCCACCGCCCGCTCGGCCAGCTTGACGAAATCAGGACCGATCTCGCTCACCACCCCGAGCGCCGTGGCGGCCTCGCGACAGACCCGACCCAGGGCCGCCACCGCGTCGGCGAACGCTGGCTGGTCCGCTCGGTCATCCCAGCGCAGCTTGATCGAGGCGCGCACCTCTCGCAGCGGCCCGGCCGCCGCGAGCCTGAGCTCGCGCGCAGCGAGATCGCAGCCGGCGGCGAGGTCGTTCCAGGGCTGCAGACCGCGCGCCTGCCCCAGCCCCGCAGCGAGCAGGTCCCGGGCGAAGTCGATCACCTGGGCCGAGCTCAGGGCTTCGCCCAGAAAGGCCACGCCCGCTTCGCCCAGCTGATGGGCTTCGTCGAACACCGCCAACTCTACCGAGGGCAGCAGCTCGGCCATGCCGGTGTCGCGCAGCGCGAGGTCGGCGAAGAAGAGGTGGTGGTTCACGACCACCAGGTCGGCTGCCATCGCGTCGCGGCGCGCCTTCATCACATGGCAGCTGCGGAATTGCGGGCAATCGCTCCCGAGGCAGTTCTCACGTGTGGACGTGACCAACGGGAGGATGGAGGATCGCTCATCCAGCCCCTCGAGCTCGGCCAGGTCTCCGCTGGCGCTGCCCAGGGCCCACTGCTCGACGCGCGCCAGGGTGCGCGCCGCATGGCGATCGGGCAGGCTGACCGACTGCCGGGCCTGCTGGAGGCGCTGCAGGCACAGGTAGCTGCTGCGCCCCTTCAGCAGGGCCACGGTCACCGGCAGCCTCAGGGCCTCGCGCAGACGCGGCAGATCGCGCAGGAAGAGCTGGTCCTGAAGGCTCTTGGTGGCAGTGCTGACCAGCGCACGCACCCCCGACAAGAGCGCCGGCACCAGGTAGGCAAAGGTCTTGCCGACGCCGGTACCCGCCTCGGCGACCAGCACCTCCCGGCGCTCGATCGCCCGCGCCACCGCCATGGCCAGCTCCAGCTGGGCGCCGCGCTCCCGGTAATGGGTCTCGGCGCGGGACAGCGGCCCGGACGGCCCAAAGGCCTCGAGGACGGCCGCCTCGATCTCACTCACAACGAGGGCTCTCGCGCCGCCGGGTCTCGAGGCAACGGCCCCCTCATGCAGGCTCGGGCGGGTTCAGCCCTTCCTCCAGCCGGGCGATCTGGTCGCGCAGGACCAGCCGCCGCTTCTTCAGCCGCTGCAAGGCCAGTTCGTCGAGCGGCCGCACCGCCGAGGCCTGGTCGATCACGACATCGAGATCCCCGTGCTCGATGCGCAGCTCGATCAGGCGCCTCTGGGGGGAATGGAGGTTCTCGTCCATAGGGGGTCGATGGATCCGGGCAGGACGAGGTGTGTTGGGAGGTCAGCTTGGGAGAAGAATGCCACGGCGGCCTGTTTGCTTTAAAACTGACCGCCACAGATTATAGTTTTGACCTATGAATCACCCCGCTCCGCGGCATCGACTCAGCGCCGCAACCGCCCTGCACCGGGGGGACCGCGAGTACCAGCAGGACCAAGTTGCCGTGATCGCCCATCCTTCGGTGGAGGGCTGTCTGCTGGCCGTGGTCGCCGACGGCATGGGCGGCAAGAGCGGCGGGCGCAAGGCCTCCGACCAGGTGATGCTGACGGCGCGCCAACTGTTCGAGCGCTACTCGCCCGCTGAGGACGCGCCTGCACAGACCCTCAGGGAGGTGGTGCTGGAGTCGCACCAGATGATCAAACTCACGGCCATCACCTCGGAGCAGGAGCCCCACAGCACCCTGGCTGCGCTGCTGGTGTCGCCCGATCTGGGCTGCGACATCGTGCATGCCGGCGATTCCCGCGTCTACCACTTCCGTGGCAACCGGATGGTGAGCCGCACCAAGGATCACTCCTACGTCCAGCGCCTCGTCGATGAGGGGCGGCTCGCCGAGGAGGATGCCAATGACCATCCGCAGTCCAATCTGCTCACCGGCTGCCTGGGTTCGGCCCAGAGCCCGCCCGTGACGCTGCACCACATCGGGCGGCTGGAACCCGGCGACTCGCTATTGGCCTGCAGCGACGGACTGTGGCACTACTTCGCGGACGCTGAACTCGGCGACATCGTGGAGAGGTTTTCGCCGCGGGAAGCCAGCGAGTTGCTGATCGACCAAGCCCGGATGCGGGCGCGTGGCGGCGGGGACAACCTCTGCATGGCGCTGGTGCGGGTCGAACCACTGGCCTGAGGTGCCGGGCCTGAAGCGGGCCCGCCCAGCCGGCCTGGGTTCGGTTCAGGTCAGCCCGGTATCGACCTCGCGGCGGGCGAGCGCCAGGAATTCCAGGCCTCGCATCTCGATCAGGCGCGACACCGTGCGCGGGAACTCATGCGCCAGCGGCCCTTCCATGTAGAGCCGCTCGGCAGGCACCGCGGCAGAGACCAGCAGCTTGACGCGGCGGTCGTAAAGCACATCGACCAACCAGGTGAAGCGCCGGGCCTCCGAAGCCAGCCGGGGCGGCATCTCGGGCACGCCCGAGAGCAGCACGGTGTGGAACTGCGTGGCCAGTTCCAGGTAATCGTTCTGCGAACGCGGCCCGCCGCAGAGCGTCTTGAAATCGAACCAGACCACCCCGCCGGCGCGCCGCAGCGCGGAGATCTCGCGCTGCTCGATGCGCAGCACCGGGCTCTCGTCGCGTGCCTCGGCCAGCCGGTCGAAGGCCGCGGCCATGGCGCGGTCGGCCGCCTCGCCCAGCGGCGTGAGGTAGAAGTCCACCTGCTCCAGCGCGAGTCGCCGGTAGTCTTTGCCCGCGTCCACATTGATGACCTCCAGCTGCGCCTTGAGGAGTTCGATCGCAGGCAGGATGCGGTCGCGGTGCAGGCCGTTGGGATAGAGCGCGTCGGGGTGGAAATTCGACGTCGTGACGATGCTCACCCGGTTGGCGAAAAGCGCCTCCAGCAAACGGTGCAGGATCATCGCGTCGGTGACGTCGGCGACATGGAACTCGTCGAAGCAGATCAGCCGGAAGCGGCGCGCGATGCGCCGGCCCAGCTCGTCGAGGGGATCGACCGTGCCCTTGAGGTCCTGCAGCTCACGGTGCACCTCGCGCATGAACTCATGGAAGTGCAGGCGCGTCTTGCGCTCCAGCGGCACGGCCTGGAAGAAGCAGTCCATCAGGAAGCTCTTGCCCCGGCCGACACCGCCATGCATGTAGACGCCCCGCGGCAGCGGCGGGCGGCGCAGGAGCCGGGCCACCGCATTGCCGCGCCGGGCCTTGTAATCGGCCCATTCGGTCTCGCAGCGCTCCAGCGAGTCGACCGCACGCAGCTGCGCCGCATCCGCGGTGTAGCCGCGCTCTGTGAGCGTGCGTTCGTACAGAGCGCGAACGGACATGCTTCGTCTCCGTGACAGCCGGCCCAAGCCGGCGGGTGAGCGTGCAGGCAGACCCGCAGGGGCGCCTAAGACCCGCGTCACGGGCCTGGGACGCCGCCCGGCGGGATCAGAAATTCAGCGTGCGCTTGTCGACCGCCAAGGCCGCTTCCTTGGTGGCCTCGCTCAGCGAGGGATGGGCGTGGCAGATGCGCGCCAGGTCCTCGCTGCTGGCCTTGAACTCCATCGCCACCACCGCCTCGGCGATCAGCTCGCTGGCCATGGGTCCGACGATGTGCACACCGAGGATCTCGTCGGTCTTGGCATCGGCCAGCATCTTGACCATGCCGGTGGTGTCGCCCAGCGCGCGGGCTCGGCCATTGGCCAGGAAGGGGAAGCTGCCGGCTTTGTACTCGCGACCGGCGGCCTTGAGCTGTTGCTCGGTCTGGCCGACCCAGGCGATCTCGGGCGAGGTGTAGATCACCCAGGGGATGGTGTTGAAGTTCACATGCCCGTGCTGCCCGGCGATGCGCTCGGCCACGGCCACGCCTTCCTCCTCGGCCTTGTGCGCAAGCATGGGGCCGCGCACCACGTCGCCCACCGCCCAGATGCCGGGCAGGTTGCTGCGGCATTCGTCGTCGACGACGATCGCGCCGCGCTCGTCCAGCGCCAGGCCCACGGCCTCGGCGTTGAGCCCGGTCGTGTTGGGGACCCGGCCGATCGAGACGATGAGCTTCTCGACCGCCAGCGTCTTGGCCTCGCCCTTGGCAGTGGTGTAGGCCACACTGACGCCATCGGCGCCGTTCGTGATGTCGCCCACCTTCACACCCAGTTCGATCTTGAGACCCTGGCGGGTGAAGGCCTTGTGCGCCTCCTTGGCGATCTGCTCATCCACCGCGCCCAGGAAGGTCGGCAGCGCCTCCAGCACCGTCACCTGCGCACCCAGCCGCCGCCAGACCGAGCCCATCTCGAGGCCGATCACGCCCGAGCCGATCAGGCCCAGCGTCTTGGGCACCGCCGGCAGACGCAGCGCGCCGTCGTTGCTGAGGATGTTGCCCTCATCGAAAGGCGCACCGGCCAGGGTGCGCGCGTTCGAGCCGGTGGCGACGATCACGTTCTTGCCGGTCAACAGGGCTTCGCTGCTGCCCGAGACCTGGACCTCGTAGCCGCCCTGGCCACCCTCGCCCACGGCCTTGACGAAGGCGCCGCGACCGTGGAAGAAGGCCACGTCGTTCTTCTTCAGCAGGTAGAGGATGCCCTCGTTGTTCTGCTTGATGACGGTGTTCTTGCGGCCGAGCATCTTGGTCACGTCGATGCTCAGGTTCGACAGGCCGATGCCATGCGCCGCGAAGTGCTTGCCCGCGTGCTCGTAGTGCTCGCTCGACTGCAGCAGCGCCTTGCTCGGGATGCAGCCGACATTGGTACAGGTGCCGCCGGGAGCGGGACCGCCCTTGTCGTTTTTCCACTCATCGATGCAGGCGACATTGAAGCCGAGCTGTGCGGCGCGGATGGCCGCGATGTAGCCGCCGGGGCCGCCACCGATGACGATCACGTCGAAATTCTTGGTGCTCATGACGTCGGCTTCCTCAGATGTCGAACAGCAGGCGCGCCGGGTCTTCCAGCGCTTCCTTCATCGTGACCAGTCCCAGCACCGCTTCGCGGCCGTCGATGATGCGGTGGTCGTAGCTCATCGCCAGGTAGTTGATGGGCCGGATCACGATCTGCCCGTTCTCCACCACCGCCCGGTCCTTGGTGGCGTGCACCCCGAGGATGGCGCTCTGCGGCGGGTTGATGATGGGCGTGCTGAGCATGGAGCCGAAGACGCCACCGTTGCTGATGGAGAAGGTGCCGCCGGTCAGGTCGTCCAGGGAGATCTTGCCTTCGCCAGCCTTGCGTCCGAACTCGGCGATCTTCTTCTCGATGTCGGCGAAGCTCATCTGGTCGGCGTTGCG
>CAISYQ010000411.1 GCA_903889735.1 uncultured Methylibium sp. | reverse complement strand
GGCCCTCTGCTGCTGGCCTACACGGTCTCAACCGCCGGCGTAGAGACGGCCACCGTCACCGCCGATGGCCAGGTGGTGGCCACGGTGGCGACCCATGTGGCGCCTACGAGTCCAGCAGCACGGTGACCTGGGACTGGCTGCTGTGACAAGGAGGCCCCCGCTTCAGCGCCCCGGTACGGCCTGAGGGGCCTCTGTGCTCAAAAATTGATACAGCGACCGCACCCCCTGTGCCACCTCGGGCTCCGCCTCCCAGGCCGGCATGGCGGTGCTGCTCTCGGTCTGGCGCGAGAGGATGCCGCGCAGCATGGCCTCAAGGCCGGCGGACTCGCCGCCGCTCTCGGAGGCCGGCAGGCTCCAGCGGTAGCGCTGCAGCACCGCGCTGGTGAAGCTGGCCTCGCTCATGCCGAGCACGCGCAGGCGCAGATCCGGGCCCTGGGGCGTGCCGCGGGCATCGCTGCCATGGCAACGGCTGCAGTGCCGCGCAAAGAGGGCCGCGCCCGCATCCGCGTTCACGGGCGCAGCCGCATCAGCCTGCGCTGGCTGGGCCTGCGCACCCCCGGCGACAAGCACCGCCACCACAGCGGCCAAGCCCGCAGCATTGACAAAACCCAGGATCGATCCGCTGCGATGGGCCATGGGGCACTCCCTTGAATGAAGCGCCAGTATGGGCAGGGGGTGGGCGCCCGCGTCTGAGATCGGTCAACCGGGCGCGCCACCACCTCACCAGAATGGATTCACCCGGTTTCCGTGACTTTGATCTGATCGCCAGGGCTGCGACAGGCGGTCATGAGCAGACGGCGATCCAACCGGACAAAACCGGTCCGGCGATTCAGGACCCAGCGAGCAGGAGCACCTATGCAACACACTCAAGACAGGTCGAAAGGCGATCGCAGGGGGAGCGGCCGCGCCATGCGTTTGCTCGCGGCAGGGACGCTGGCGGTCATGGCCTTTGGCAGCCTCGTCAGCCTGGCCGGCAACGCCGCCGCCGCCGAGGAAGGCGTGACGGCCCAGGGCAGTCGCTTTGTCTCGGGGGGCGTCTCGACCGAAGAGCAGGCCGCCCTGCACACGCAGCGGGAGCAGTTCAGCCTCTGGGTCGTCACGGCGGCCCGCCGGTCGGGCGCCTACCTGGCCAAGGCCAGGGTGAAGGTACTGGACGCGCAGCGCAACGCAGTCTTCGACGGCGAGCTCGACGGTCCCTGGCTCCTGATCGACCTGCCCGCCGGCCGCTACCTGGTCGAGGCCCAGGTCAACGGCCAGACGCAGCAACGGGTCACGACCATCCACCCTGGCGACCACCACCAGGCCATCCTCTACTTCGATGTGGATGCGGATGTGCTGCCGCCCGGGGCCGGTGGCCGGATCGACGAGACCGGCAAGGCACCGCAACGCTGAGAGCGCTGAGCGCCACACACCCCGAGCCGTCCCCATGTCGGACACCGCATCGCCCAGCGGCATCGCCGCACCCATCCCGCAGCCGCGGCGCACCGCCGTCGTGACCGGCGGGATGGGCGGGCTGGGGGAATCCATCTGCAAGCGGCTGGCCCGTGACAACGGCTATGCGGTCATCGCCCTGCACTCGCCGGGGAACGACCATGTCCAGGCTTGGTGCGCCGCGCGCGAGGTCGAGGGCTACACCTTCGCGACGCAGGCGGTGGACGTGAGCCGCTTCGAGTCCTGCGTCGCCGCGGCTGAGGCCATCCGCAGCCGCCACGGGCCGGTGGCCGTGCTCGTCAACAACGCCGGCATCACCCGCGATGCCAGCTTCTGCCGCATGTCGGAAGCGGACTGGCAGCTGGTGCTGCGCACCAACCTCGACTCGATGTTCAACATGAGCAAGCAGGTGATCGGCGACATGCTCGGCCTGGGCTGGGGCCGCATCGTCAACATCTCCTCGGTCAATGGGCAACGCGGTGCCTATGGTCAGGCCAACTACGCCGCCTCCAAGGCGGGCGTGCATGGTTTCACGCGCACGCTGGCGCTGGAGTTCGCGAAGAAGGGCATCACCGTCAACACCGTCTCGCCGGGCTACCTGCGCACCCCCATGGTGGCGCGGGTGCCGCGCTCGGTGCTGGAGTCGCGCATCCTGCCGGAGATCCCGGTGGGCCGGCTGGGCGAGCCGGACGAGGTGGCGCAGCTGGTCGCCTTCCTGGCCTCCCCACGCGCCGAATTCATCACCGGCGCCAACCTCGAAATCAACGGCGGCCAGCACATGGGCTGAGCGCCGGCGCCGCAGCGCCAGAACTGAGCATCCCCGGGCATATCCGCAGTCCCGCGGCGCCCTTCTCCCTTACAGTCCGATCCGCCTGCCGTGCCTGTCCTTCGGGGCAGTCAGGCAGTGTCTCGCTGGCGACACCGGCTTGCCCTGAAGCCAGCGTCCGCGACCCCTGCCCCGAACCGGACCCGAACGAACCGTGAGCCCTGCCCACCGCGCGCGATCCATCAGCCAGCAGACGATCGTCTTCGCCATCTTCGTTCTGATCTTCGCGGGCTTTGCCCTGGGGCTGCCCGGATTCTTCACGGCGAGCAACCTGCTGGGCCTGCTGCAGAACGTCGCGATCCTCGGCATCCTGGGGCTGGCGATGGCGATCGTGGTGATCGGCCGCGGCATCGACATCTCCATGGTTGCCGTGCTCGCCGTGCCGGCCGGACTGCTGCTGCAGCTGGTCCAGGACGGTTATGGCGTGCCGACGGCCATGCTGATCGCGCTGGCCATCGCGCTGGCCTTCGGCCTGATCAATGGCTGGCTGATCGCCTACGCCGAGGTGCCCTCGCTCTTCACGACGCTCGCCTCGGGGCTCTTCCTGGCGGGTCTCGGCCAGGTGGCCTTCTTCCGGCTCGACGTGGTGCAGTGGAGCCCCTCCCTCGACGCCATCTCCTGGATCGGCCGCGGCACGCTCGCGGGCGTGCCGATGCCGGTGATCCTGTTCGGCATCGTGGCCCTGCTGGTCTCGGCCTTCCTGCGCCGCACCCGCCTGGGCAGCTACCTCTACGCGATCGGCGACAACCCGGCGGGTGCCCGCACCACCGGCATCCCCACCCGCCCGGTGATCGTGCTGCAGTACGTGCTCGCCGCCCTGATCGGGGCCTTCGCGGGGCTGGTGATGGCGGCGTCGGTGAACAGCATGCCGACCCGCATCTACAACTCCACCCTGATCTACGACGTGATCCTGGTGGTCGTGCTCGGCGGCATCGGCCTGTCGGGCGGGCGCGGCGGCGTGGTCAACGTGGTGATCGGCACGGCGCTGATCGGCACCCTGCTCAACGGCATGACCATCCTCGATGTCTCCTACTCAGCGCAGAACCTGGTCAAGGGCGTGATCCTGCTGATCGCGATCCTGATCGACTCCTTCCTCAATCCGCGCAACGAGGAAACCGCCCAGCAGGGCGACATCTGACGCCCGCGCGAACCCCTTGATGCCCCTTTGATCACCGGCAGCTTGCCCCGACAGGAGATGGACTTGAGACTGAACCTTTTGAAACGCCCTTTCGCTGGTACCTTGGCTGGCACCTGGGCCGGTGCGATGCTGGTGTGCGGCCTGGCGCTCGGCTCGGCTGACGCCGCCCTCGCCCAGGGCAAGGGCCTGGACGAGCCCTACCGCGCCGGCTACAAGCAGGCGCTGGCGGGCAAGACGGTGGCCTTCGTGCCGGCGTCCATGGGCTTCGACCTGGCCCAGGGCTGGTATGCGGGCCTGAAGAAGGACCTCGAACCCGCGGGCGTGAAGATCGTCGTGCGAGACCCCAACTGGAACACCAACGCGGGCGCTCAGGCCATCACCTCGCTGATCAGCGAGAAGCCCGACGTCATCGTGGTCCACAACCCCGACGTCCAGACCTACGCCAAGCTGCTGCAGCGCGCCGAGCAGGCCGGCATCCAGGTGGTGCAGGTCAACATGCGGTCCAACTACAACTCGGTCGCCTACATCGGCGTGGACTGGGTCGAGGTCGGCGAGCGCGCCACCGACGCGGTGGTCCAGGCCTGCAAGGGCAAGTCCAACAAGATCGCCGTCGTGCAGGGCGCGCTGTCGGCGGCGGCCAGCGCCTACACGCTCAAGGGCGTGGAGAACGTGCTGGCTCGGCAACCCGAGATCAAGGTGGTCTCCAGCCAGGCGGCCGACTGGGACGCCGCCAAGGCCAAGGGCATCACGCAGACCGTGCTCAAGCAGCACCCCGACCTGTGCGGCATCGTCGGCTTCTGGGACGGCATGGACTCGGGCACCGCCGCGGCCGTCAAGGAAGCGGGACTGACCGGCAAGGTCTTCCTCGCCACCTCCGGCGGCGGCGAGCAGAAGGGCGCCTGCGACCAGGTGAAGTCTGGCGCCTTCGACCTCAACCTCAGCTACGACGTGCCCTCGCAGGCCAGCCACATGGCTGCGTCCATCAAGTGGCTGCTGCAGAACAAGGGCGTCACCGGCACCGCCAAGGGTTCGATCTACACCACGATCATCCCGATCACCAAGGCCAATGCCGCGGTCGAGGGCACCTGCTGGAAGCTCGCCAAGAACTGATGAGCGCGCCGTCCGCAACCGCCCCGGCCCCGTCCGGGAACCGCGTCCAGGAACGCTGGACCGACACCCTCACCCGCTGGCGCTACACCTGGTGGCCTGATCACGCACTTGGCGAGATCCTCGCCAAGCGCTGGATGGAGACCGCCATCCCGGTGGTGGTGCTGCTGCTGGTGGCCACGGCCTTGGCGCAGGCCATCCCCAACTTCCTCTCGGCGGCCGCCCTCTCCGACACCGGCCGCCAGGCCGGCGAGATCGGCTTCATCGTGCTGGGCATGGCGCTGGTGATGATCGTCGGCGGCATCGACCTCTCGGTCGGCTCGATGTTCGC
>CAISYQ010000410.1 GCA_903889735.1 uncultured Methylibium sp. | reverse complement strand
TCCACCGCCGGATCGGCCAGGTAGCCATCGAAGGCCGCACCCAGCAGCGCCTTCAGCGAGGCCAGGTAGCCCACCGGCGCGTCCAGCCAGACGTAGAAGTACTTGCCCTCGGTGTCCGGGATGCGGATGCCGAAATAGGGCGCGTCGCGGCTGATGTCCCAGTCGGCCAGCTTGGGCTTGCCCTCATCGTCGGTGCCGAACCACTCGGAGATCTTGTTCAGCACCTCGGGCTGCAGGCGCCCGGGGGTCTGGGTCCATTCCCGCAGGAAGGCCTCGCAGCGCGCCGCGGACAGCTGGAAGAAGAAGTGCGAGCTCGACCTCATCACCGGCGTGGCGCCCGACAGGGCCGAGCGGGGGTTCTTCAGGTCGGTGGGCGCGTAGACCGCACCGCAGACCTCGCAGTTGTCGCCGTACTGGTCCTTGGCGCCGCACTTGGGGCACTCGCCCTTGATGAAGCGGTCGGGCAGGAACATGCCCTTCTCGGGGTCGAAGAATTGCTCGATCGTGCGCTCGGCGATCAGGCCCTGGTCGCGCAGCGCGCGGTAGATGTCCTGGGCGAGCTCGTGGTTCTCGGGGGCGTCGGTGGAGTGCCAGTGGTCGAAGCCGATGTGAAAGCCGTCGAGGTACTGGCGGCGCCCGGCCGCGATGTCGGCCACGAAGGCCTGCGGTGTCTGGCCGGCCTTCTCGGCGGCGATCATGATCGGCGCGCCATGGGCGTCGTCGGCACAGACGAAATGCACCGCGTGACCCCGCATCCTCTGGAAGCGCACCCAGGTGTCGGCCTGGATGTACTCCATCATGTGCCCGATGTGGAAGGGCGCGTTGGCGTAGGGCAAGGCGGTGGTGACGAACAGCTGTCGCGGCATGGTTCAGGAAGGTCTGGCGCAGGGGAGGCGGGGTCTAAATCATTGTAGGTGTCACCCTTCGGGCCCTGACTGGCGTCTCCATGCCGGTTGCCGCGAAGCTTGGGGTGACCCCGGTTTCAATGAGTCGCAGCGCCGGCGTCCCGGCCGCGGGGGGTCGCGGTCGGTCCCCAAGGGCATAGGCGCTCGGCTAGACTCGCGCGCTGATCTGCACCCCTTTTCATAGGTTTCCATGGCCCTGCCCCTGTCCGACAGCGCGATGCTTGACGCGCTCAAAACCGTCGTCGATCCCAACACGGGCCGTGACTTCGTCTCGACCAAGCAGCTGAAGAACCTGAAGATCGAGGGCGGCGACGTCGCCTTCGACGTTGAGCTCGGCTACCCGGCCAAGAGCCAGATCCCGGCGCTGCGCAAGGCCCTCATCGCCGCGGCCCGCAGCGTGGGTGGCGTGGAGAACGTCAGCGTCAACCTCACTAGCAAGGTCGTGTCCCACGCGGTGCAGCGGGGCGTGCAGCTGCTGCCGGGCGTGAAGAACATCGTCGCCGTGGCCTCGGGCAAGGGCGGGGTCGGCAAGAGCACGACCGCCGTCAACCTGGCGCTGGCGCTGGCCGCCGAGGGTGCCTCGGTCGGCATCCTCGACGCCGACATCTACGGCCCCAGCCAGCCGATGATGCT
>CAISYQ010000409.1 GCA_903889735.1 uncultured Methylibium sp. | reverse complement strand
GCAGATCGAAGGACACATCCTTCAGTGCCGGCATTGCCCCGCCAAAGGTCTTGCTCGCGTGGCTCACGCGCAGGGCGGGTGTGGGGTTGACCATCATGACCACGACGGTAGGTGGCTCGTATGACGGGGTCGTGACGTGACCTGACCTGCATCAGCCGGGTGTCACGCGGGGATGTGACAAGTCTTCGTGTCGCTGCCACCCGGTGTCGCACCCCCGTCATGTGCCCGCCACACACTGGGGAATGAGCCAATCTGATACGCCGCCCGGCCTTGCGGATGAACGACGGGAAGCCGGCGGGTCCGGCAACCTGATCGAGCACCGCCCTCCCCAGGGCGGCCTGTCCCGGCAGCAGATCCTGTCGCTCTACCTCGAGCGCGGCGGGCTGGCCTACGATGGCGAGGGCGTCACACAGTTCCAGCACGGCTGGCAATGCGCACGCCTCGCACGGGAGGCCGGTGCGCCGCCGGCCTTGCAATTGGCCGCCTGGCTGCACGATCTCGGTCACCTGATGACCGGCTGGGAGGGATCGCCGACGCTGCAGGGCATCGACGACACCCACGAGACTTTGGGCGCCCAGGCGCTTGTCGCCGCGTTCGGCGCCGCGGTGGCAGAGCCGGTAGCCCTGCATGTGGAGGCCAAGCGCTGCCTGGTGGCCGCGCAGCCGGCCTACCTCGAATCGCTGTCGCCCGACTCGGTCCGCAGCCTCGCCCTGCAGGGTGGCCCCATGAGCACCAAGGAGCGTGCGCTGTACATGCTGAGGCCGCACGCGAAAGACGCCATGCGCCTGCGGGTCTGGGACGATCTGGCCAAGCAGCCCGACCTCTGGCCGGCTGACCCGGCGGCGGCTTGGGTCGAGTTGGCGGCGTTGATGGAGTCCGTGGGGCCCTGTTCCCCCGGCCAATAGGCTGGCTGCCGCCGCACCGGTCATGACAAGACGCGGGGCGGTCCGGGGATTTCGAGTGAACCTCTAGACTTGCCCGATGGGTGCCCGACCGCCAGCCGCCAGCACGCGCCTTGTTGCCCTGGGCCTGGGCTTGATCGGCGGCAGCGCGCTGCAGTTGCAGCAGCCCCACCTGTGGGAGCCCTCGCATTACGCCGGCTTGGGACTGCTCGCGGTGCTGGTCCTGCTGGGTGGGTGGCGTTTCGGGGGGCACCGCGGTGGGGCTTGGCCCATGCTGAGGCTGGTCCTGGCCTCGCTGGCCTGCGGCGTCCTGGCCTTTGCCGCAACCGGGTGGCGGGCGGACCTCCGGCTGAGCGAGGCCCTGCCCGAGGCGCTGGAAGGCCGAGATCTGGTGGTCGTCGGCGTGATCGCGGGTCTCCCGCAGCGGGCGCCGGAGGCTTGGCGCTTCAGCTTCGAGGTCGAATCCGCGCAATGGAGCGATCCGGCGGCTGCGGCTGGCGCGGCGCTGACGCCCGTGACGCTGCCCCGGCGGCTGGCACTCGGCTGGTATGCGGGCGCGCAGGGCACGCAGGCCGCGGGCCTGCCGACGCTGCGCGCCGGCCAGCGCTGGCAGCTCACGCTCAGGCTCAAGCGCCCGCATGGGGCGCGCAATCCGCACGGCTTCGACCACGAACTGCATCTGTTTGAGCAGGGGCTGCGCGCCACCGGCTATGTCCGCACCGTGCCGGGCGCGGTCCAAGGCCTGCTGGCCGAAGGTGTGGCGCATCCGGTCGACCGCGCCCGGCAGGCGGTGCGCGAGGCCATCGAGGCGCGGGTGGCTGACCCTTCCGCGGCCGGCCTGTTGGCCGCGCTGGCGGTTGGCGACCAGGCCGCCATCGAGCGCGAGGACTGGGCGCTGTACCGCGACACGGGCGTGGCCCACCTGATGTCGATCAGCGGCCTTCATGTGACGATGTTCGCCTGGCTCGCCGGGCGGCTGATCAACCGCCTGTGGCGCCTGAGCCCGCGGGCGATGCGGCGCCTGCCCGCGCCACGCGCCGCCCTCTGGGGCGGTCTGCTGGCGGCCTGCGTTTATGCCGTGTTCGCCGGCTGGGGCGTGCCGGCCCAACGCACCGCGCTGATGCTGGCGGTGACGACCCTGCTGGGCGCCGGCGGGCTGCGCTGGGGCTGGCCGCTGGTCTGGGGCAGCGCGGCGGTGGCGGTCACGCTGATCGATCCCTGGGCGCTGCTGCAGCCGGGTTTCTGGCTGTCTTTCGTGGCGGTCGGTCTGCTGATGGGCGCGGGCGATGGCCACCCGCTGGCCCGTGCCGGCAGCGGGCTGGGGCCGGCCGAGCCCGAGGTGGCGCAGCCCGGCGGTCAAGCAGGCCCTTGGTGCGCGCTCCGATCGTGGTTGGCCCGCCTGGCGGGTTGGGCCCGAGGTGGGCTGCGCACCCAGGCGGTCGCCACCCTGGGCCTGGCGCCGCTGACCCTGGTGTTCTTCCAGCAGATCTCGCCACTGTCCTTCCTGGCCAATCTGGTGGCCATCCCGGCCGTGACGCTGTGGGTCACGCCGCTGGCGCTGCTGGGCGTGCTGTGGGCGCCGCTGTGGTCGGTCGGTGCGGCGGCCGCCGGTGCGCTGAATGCCTTCCTGCAAGCACTGACCAGCTTGCCCGGCGCCGCCGTCTGGACACTGCCGGCCGCGCCTGCCTGGGCCGCACCCTGCGCGCTGATCGGCGCGGCTTTGGTGCTGCTGCCCCTGCCGGGGCGGGTGCGGCTGCTGGGCCTGCCCTTGCTGCTGCCGCTGCTGGCGCCACCCCTGCCGCGGCCGGCCGAAGGCACTTATGAGCTGACCGCGGTTGACGTGGGCCAGGGCACCGCCGTCCTGCTGCGCACCGCCCGCCACACGCTGCTCTACGACGCCGGCCCGCAGTACTCGCGCGAATCCGATGCCGGAGAGCGCGTGCTGCTGCCGCTGCTGCGCGCCCTGGGCGAGACCCGGCTCGACATGCTGGTGCTCAGCCACCGCGACACCGACCATGTGGGCGGGGCTGCTGCGCTGCTGCGCGGCCTGCCGGTGGCGCGCGTGGTGAGCTCGCTCGAACCCGGCCATGCGCTGCTGGCGTTGGCACAGACGCGGGGCGCGGCGCCCTCGGCCTGCGAGGCCGGGCAGGCCTGGTCCTGGGACGGTGTGCATTTCGAGGTGTTGCACCCGGGGCCCGATCTGCTGGCGCGGCGCGGCCTGGAGAAGACCCGCTCCAACGCGCTCAGCTGCGTGCTGCGGGTCAGCGGCCGCTGGGATGGCCAGGCGCAGCGCACGCTGCTCACCGGGGACATCGAGCGCGAGCAGGAGGCGGCCCTGGTCGCCGCGGCGGGCGAGGGCGCTGCTCCGCAGGATGCGCTCGCCGCCGAGGTGCTGATCGTGCCCCACCATGGCAGCAAGACCTCCTCGAGCGAGGCTTTCCTCGACGCGGTGGCGCCGCGGGTGGCGGTCGTCCAGGCCGGTTACCGCAACCGCTTCGGTCATCCGGCGCCCCCCGTGCGGGCCCGCTACGACGCCCGCGGCATCGAGCTGATCGAGAGCCCGGTTTGCGGCGCCTGGCGCTTCGGACCGGACGGGAACACCTGCTGGCGGGCGGTGGCGCAGCGCTACTGGCACCATCCGGGGTCCGGCGAAGCCGTCAATGGCGCGAAAGTTGCTAAACCCGGAACGCGCGGTGTGCCAACCCCTTCGGCTGAAACCGAACCCCCCGATTGACCGCGAACGCCCGCCCCTCCGCCAGTCTGCCGGCCCCCTTGGCCCGTTTGGCCGCCCGCTTGACCCGCCCGCTTGACCCGCCCGCTTGACGCCCCCAGGAGAATTCCTTGTCGATCCATGTCGCGCTGAACCATGTCACGCATTACCGCTACGACCGCCGTGTGGCGCTCGGACCGCAGGTCGTGCGGCTGCGCCCCGCGCCGCACTGTCGCACCCCGATCCTGAGCTACTCGCTGCGCATCGAACCCACCGAGCACTTCACCAACTGGCAGCAGGACCCGTTCTCCAACTACCTCGCCCGCCTGGTGGTGCCCGAGAAGACCACCGAATTCAAGATCACGGTGGACCTGGTGGCCGACATGTCGGTCTACAACCCCTTCGATTTCTTCCTCGAACCCACGGCCGAGCAGTACCCCTTTGCCTATGACGCGGGGCTGAAGCAGGAGCTGGCCCCCTACCTCGTCGCCGGCCCGCTCACGCCCAAGCTCCAGGAGCTGGTGGCCGGCCTGCCAACCGAGCCCCAGCGGACCATCGATTTCCTGGTCGGGCTGAACCGCGAGCTGCAGCAGCGTGTGCGCTACCTGATCCGCATGGAGCCCGGCGTGCAGACGCCCGAGCAGACGCTCACGCTCGGCTCGGGCTCCTGCCGCGACAGCGGCTGGCTGATGGTGCAGGTGTTCCGCCACCTGGGGCTGGCGGCGCGCTTCGTCTCGGGCTACCTGATCCAGCTCAAGGCCGATGTCAAGGCGCTGGACGGCCCGAGTGGCACCGAGGTTGACTTCACCGACCTTCACGCCTGGTGCGAGGTCTACCTGCCGGGGGCGGGCTGGGTCGGGTTGGACCCCACCTCCGGCCTGATGGCCGGCGAGGGCCACATTCCGGTGGCCTGCACGCCGGAGCCCTCGAGCGCGGCGCCCGTCAGCGGCGCGGTGGACGAGAGCGAGGTCGAGTTCGAGCATGTCATGCAGGTCACGCGCGTTCTCGAGTCGCCGCGCGTCACCCGGCCTTACACCGACGCGCAATGGGCCGCGGTGCTGGCGCTGGGCGAGCGCGTCGATGGGCAGCTGCGGGCGCAGGACGTGCGGCTCACCCAGGGCGGCGAGCCGACCTTCGTCTCGGTCGAGGACCGTGACGGCGCCGAATGGAACACCGCCGCGCTCGGCCCCACCAAGCGCGGCTTTGCCAACGAGCTGGTGCAGCGCCTGCGCGCCCGCTACGGGGCCGGTGGCTTCCTGCATTTCGGCCAGGGCAAGTGGTACCCGGGCGAGCAGCTGCCGCGCTGGGCCCTGAGCATCTTCTGGCGCGCCGACGGCGAGGCCTGCTGGGCCGACCCCGCGATCTTCGCCGACGAGCGCGAGCCCGGCGAGCACACCGAGGTGCAGGCCCGGGTCTTCATCGAGGCCCTGTGCACACGTCTCGGCCTGCCGACCACGACCCTCCTGGCCGGCTTCGAGGACACCTGGTACTACCTCTGGCGCGAGCGTCGGCTCCCGGTCAACGTCGACCCCTTCGACGCGCGGCTGGAT
Source organism: uncultured Methylibium sp. (assembly GCA_903889735.1). Taxonomy (GTDB): domain Bacteria; phylum Pseudomonadota; class Gammaproteobacteria; order Burkholderiales; family Burkholderiaceae_C; genus Methylibium. Next base: position 6,007 of record CAISYQ010000409.1, on the reverse strand, counting down.
GACGAGCTCGAGCGCGAGCGCCTGCGCAAGGTGTTCGAGCAGGGCCTCACCAAGGAGGTCGGCTATGTGCTGCCGCTGCAGCGCGAGCCGCTCGCGGCGGCCGGCCGCCGCGGTGTGCCGGCCGAAGCCGCGGCCGGGTCGCGCTGGATCACCGGCCCCTGGTTCCTGCGCGATGAGCGCATGTACTTGGTGCCTGGCGATTCGCCGATGGGGTGGCGCCTGCCGCTGGACTCATTGCCCTGGACGCGGCCCGAGGACCAGCCGGTGCTGACCGAGCCCGATCCCTTCGCCCCGGTCGGCCGGCTGCGGCCGGTGGCCGAGCTGCGGGCCCAGTACGCGGCCCATTCGCGGCGCGAGGACCCGCGTGCGGCAGCCGGCGAAGGGGCATCGGCGGTTGCCGCGGGGGCCATGGGCAACCCGGCCCGCGGGGGTGATGCCGGCAACGGCATATCCGGCCCGGCCACGCCGCCCGGGCGCTTCCAATCCGCCCAGGGCCTGACCCGCACGGCGCTGTGCGTCGAGGCGCGCGGCGGACTGCTCTACCTCTTCATGCCGCCGCTGACGGCGCTCGACGACTACCTTGACTTGCTGGCCGCGATCGAGGCCACCGCCGCCCACCTGGGCGTGAAGATCGTGCTGGAAGGCTACCCGCCGCCGCGCGACGCCCGCCTGAAGATGTTGCAGGTCACCCCCGACCCGGGTGTGATCGAGGTCAACATCCACCCGGCGTCGAGCTGGGCGCAGCTGGTGGACCACACCGAGTTCCTCTACGAGGCGGCCCACCAGACGCGGCTGTCGACCGAGAAGTTCATGCTCGACGGCCGCCACACCGGCACCGGCGGCGGCAACCACTTCGTGCTGGGCGGCGCGACGCCGGCCGACAGCCCCTTCCTGCGCCGGCCCGACCTGCTGGCGAGCCTGCTGACCTACTGGCACAACCATCCGTCCCTGAGCTACCTGTTCAGCGGCATGTTCATCGGCCCGACCAGCCAGGCGCCGCGCATCGACGAGGCCCGCAACGACCAGGTCTACGAGCTCGAGATCGCGCTGGCCGAGATCGAGCGCCAGACCACCGTCTACGGCCACCCCTCGCGCGTGCCGCCCTGGCTGATCGACCGCGCGCTGCGCAACATCCTCATCGACGTGAGCGGCAACACCCACCGCGCCGAGTTCTGCATCGACAAGCTCTACTCGCCCGATGGCGCGACCGGCCGACTCGGCCTGCTGGAGCTGCGCGCCTTCGAGATGCCGCCGCATGCGCGCATGAGCCTGGCGCAGCAGCTCTTGCTGCGGGCGATGATTGCGCGGTTCTGGCGCACGCCCTACACCGGTCGCGGCGCCGGCCTCGGGATGTCGAGGCTCACGCGCTGGGGCACCGCCCTGCACGACCGCTTCCTGCTGCCGAGCTTTGTGCAGATGGACTTCCGCGACGTGCTGACCGAGCTGGCCGACGCCGGTTTTGCCTTCGACGAGGCCTGGTTCGCGCCGCATTTCGAGTTCCGCTTTCCGCTGATCGGCGAGCTGGCGGTGGCCGGCGTCGAGCTGGAGCTGCGCAGCGCGCTGGAGCCCTGGCATGTGATGGGCGAGGAGGGCTCGGCGGGCGGGGCGGTGCGCTACGTCGACTCCTCGCTCGAGCGGCTGGAGGTTCGGGTGCGCGGACTCAACGCCAACCGCCATGTGGTCGCCGTCAACGGCCGGGCGTTGCCGCTGCAGCCGCTGGGTCTGCCGGGTCAGCAGTCGGGCGACCATGTGGCGGGGGTGCGCTACAAGGCCTGGGCGCCGCCCTCGGCCCTGCACCCCACGATCGCCTCGCACGCACCGCTGACCTTCGACCTCGTGGACACCTGGCTGGGCCGTTCGCTCGGGGGCGGTCGCTATCATGTCTCGCACCCCGGCGGTCGCAACCACGACAGCTTCCCGGTCAACGCCTACGAGGCCGAGAGCCGGCGACGTGCGCGCTTCGTGGCCTTCGGCCACACGCCGGGTGCGATGCAGATCGTGCCCGCTGCCGCCAGCCGGGAGTTCCCGACCACGCTCGACTTGCGACAGGGCTGAACCCGCCTGCCGCAGCCCCGCCCGCCACCCGCTCCCACGTTCCTCCCCTGCGTTTTTCTGCCGCGCCTGCGCCCCTCGCCTTGTTGCAGTCCCAGCTCCAGTTCGCCGCCATGCTGTCGGCTGCCGATGCCACGCTGCACGAGGTGCAGCAGGCGGCCCGCCGCGCCGAACCCGGCCACCGCGACGAGCTCTTCGAGCCCGGTGGCGCTGAACTGCGCGCGCCCTGGCAGCGCTTCTTCGGGCTGCTCGGGGAGGGAGGGGGGCTGCGGGACCTGGATCGCCGCAGCGCCCAGGTGGCGCAGCAGGTCCGCCGCAACGGCATCTCCTACAACGTCTACCGCGACGCCGACGGGCCGGCCGGGGAGCGGCCCTGGCCGCTTGGGTTGCTGCCGCTGTTGATCGAGCCCGCCGACTGGCGCTCGATCGAGGCCGGCGTGCAGCAGCGCGCCCGCCTGCTCGAGGCCACGCTCGCCGACTGCTACGGCCCGCAGCGCCTGCTGCAGGAGGGGCTGCTGCCGCCCGCCTTGCTGCTCGGCCACCCCGGCTACCTGCGCGCGTTGCAGGGCGTAGAGCCGGCCGGCGGCGTGCGCCTGCATGTGGTGGCCTTCGACATCGCGCGCGGCCCGAATGACAGCGGCTGGTGGATCGTGTCCCAGCGCACCCAGGCACCTTCGGGCCTGGGCTACGTGCTGGAGAACCGGCTGATCATCTCGCGGCAGTTCCCGGAGGCCTTCCGCGAGCTGCGGGTGCAGCACCTGGCCTCGGCCTACCGGCGCTTGCTCGACACGTTGCTGGCGCTGGCCGCACCCATCGCCCAGGCCGATGGGCTGGCCACCCCGCGGCTGGCCTTGCTGACCCCGGGCCCCTACAACGAGACCTACTTCGAGCAGACCTACCTGGCGCGCTACCTGGGCCTGCCCCTGGTGGAGGGCAGCGACCTCACGGTGCGTGGCGACCGGCTCTTCCTCAAGACCGTGCAGGGGCTGGAACCGGTGCACGGCCTGCTGCGCCGCCTGGATGATGACTGGTGCGATCCGCTGGAGCTGCGTCCCGACTCGGCGCTCGGGGTGTCCGGCCTGCTGCAGGTGGTGCGGGCCGGCGGCGTGGTGATGGCCAACGCGCTGGGCGCCGGCTTCCTGGAGTCGCCCGCCGTCCAGGGTTTCCTGCCCGCGATCGCCGGGCGCCTGCTGGGCGAGGACCTGGCCCTGCCGTCGCTGCCGACCTGGTGGTGCGGCGAGGCGGCGGCCTGGGAGGCCACCCGCGAGGGCTTGGCCGAGCGTGTGGTGCGGCCGACCTATGCCTCGCAACCGGGTGGTGCGGGTGGCTTCGAGCCCGAGATCGCTGCAGCGCTGTCGGCCGAGCAGCTGGATGCCTGGCGGGCCCGCATCGAGGCGGCCCCCGACGCCCACACCCTGCAGCGCTACCTGCCCTTCGGGCAAACGCCCTGGTGGGAGGGCGGTGCCCTGACCCCACGCACCGCGATGCTGCGGGTCTACGCCATCGCCGACGGCCGCGGCGGCTACCGGGTCCTGCCCGGCGGCATGACCCGCACCGCGGCGCGCGACCGCTCGGCGGTCTCCATGCAGCGCGGCGGCGCCAGCATCGACACCTGGGTGCTGACCGACGGCCCGGTCGACACCTACTCCATGCTGCCGCAGCGGCTCCGGCCCGAGGAGATCGCACGGCAGCGCCGGCCGGTCTCGAGCCGCACCGCGGAGAACCTGTTCTGGATGGGTCGCTACACCGAGCGCACCGAGCAGCTGGTGCGGCTCGCCCAGGCCGCGGCCGCCCTGCTCGATGACGACGAGGCACCGCCGCCGGTGCTCGACGCCGTGTCCATGCTGGCTCAGCGCTCGGGTCTGGCACCCTTCGGCGTGCCGTCCCTGGCACAGTCGCCGCGGGTCTTCGAGCGGGCGCTGGTGGCGGCACTCGGTGACGCTCGGGAGTCCCAGAGCATCGCCTACAACCTCGCCGCGCTCGACCGCGTCGCCGCCGCCCTGAGGGAGCGCCTCTCGCCCGAGCATGGGCGGTTGATCGGCACGATGGGCCAGGACTTCGCCGCCCGACTGGCCGCCCGCTCGGGTGGCTTTGGCAGCGGCGAGCTGGAAGGTGCGCTCGAACACCTGGCCAACCAACTCGCTGCGGTGACCGGGGCCCAGGGCGACCGCATGACGCGCGACGACGGCTGGCGGCTGCTCACGATCGGCCGCCTGGCCGAGCGGCTGATCGCGATGAGTGACAGCCTGGGCGCCTTCTTCGCCGGCGGGGCAGTCCACAGTGCACGCGGGTTCGATCTGCTGCTCGGCCTGTTCGACAGCACCATCACCTACCGCGCCCGCCATCCCGGCCGCCAGGAGGCGCTGGCCTTGCTGGGCCTGCTGGTGATCGACGAGGCCAACCCGCGCGCGCTTGGCTGTGTGCTGCGGCGCCTGCGCACCGAGATCGGCAAGCTGCCCGCAGCGGCCGGCCCGCTCGAGCCCCTGCTCGCGCTGCTGCCGGCCCAGGGGGCGGGCAGCACGCTGGAAGGGCTGTGCCGCGTCCAGGGCGGGGAGGCCCTGGTGGATGACGGTCGCGTGGCGGCCCTCGCGGCCCGTTTGTCCGAGGCCGGCGCGCGCCTCTCCGACGAGACCGGCCGGCGCTACTTCGCCTTGGCCGGGCCGAGGGAGCACCCGCTTGCAGTCTGAGCCCGTCGCGGCGCTGCGCTTCATGGGCAGTGAACCGGTGGATTCGTCTGCGGCCGATGCCGGGCTGGAGGTCGTCCACGAGACCCTGTACCGCTACGACCAACCGGTCGAGCAGTCCCAGCACATTGCCTTCCTGCGGCCTTGTGACGACGCGGTCCAGCAACTGCTGGACTTCGATTTGCGCATCGAGCCCGCGCCGGCACAGCTGCGCCAGGAGCGCGATGTCTTCGGCAACCTGCGCAGCCTGTTCTCGCTGCAGTCGCCCCATGACCAGCTGCGCGTCACCGCCCGCAGCCGGGTACGGATCACGCCGCCCGACCGCGCCTGGCCGGGGCCGGACGGGTCGCGCGGCAATGACCTGGACGCGGCCGCCAGCCGCGACCATTGGCGCTATGTCGCCGGCCGCCCACCCGATACCGCGGCCGCCTTCGTGTTCGCCTCGCCGATGGTGCCGCTCCAGGCTGCGCTCGCCGATTGGGCTCGACCCTCGTTTGCACCCGGCCGCCCCCTGGCCGAGGGTGCCCGCGAACTCATGCAACGGTTGCACGACGAGTTCCGCTACGAGCCGCAGAGCACCCATGTCGGCACGCCCCTGATGGAGGCATTTGAGCAGCGGCGCGGCGTGTGCCAGGATTTCGCCCACGTGATGATCGGCGCACTGCGCTCGCTCGGCCTGGCGGCACGCTATGTCAGCGGCTACCTGCTCACCGAGCCGGCGCCGGGCCAGCCCCGCTTGCAGGGCGCCGACGCCTCGCATGCCTGGGTGTCGGTGGCGCTGCCTCGAAATGGTGCACCGACCGATTGGCTCGAGCTCGACCCCACCAATGCCTGTGAGGCGGGCCGCTCCCATGTGAGGTTGGCCCTGGGGCGCGACTATGGCGATGTCACCCCGCTGCGCGGTGTGATCCGGGGTGGTGCGTCGCACCGCCTCGAGGTGCGGGTCGAGACGCGCCCGGTGGCGCGATCCCGCTTGGCACAGTCCGTGCTAATTTGCTCCTCGGAGCGGGAGACCCCATGAGCGCCTATGACGAGATGAATGCGAGCGACGGCGAGGTCCGCTCCCACTATGGCGCCTACGCCGAGTGGCTGGCCCGGCAGCCCAGCGAGGTGATGAAGGGCCGCCGCGAGGAGGCCGAGGTGATCTTTCGCCGCGTCGGCATCACCTTTGCCGTCTACGGTGCCAAGGACGAGGACGGCGCCGGCACCGAGCGCCTCATCCCCTTCGACCTGATCCCGCGGGTGATTCCCGCCCAGGAATGGCGCGAGAT
>CAISYQ010000408.1 GCA_903889735.1 uncultured Methylibium sp. | reverse complement strand
GGGCTGCGTGCCGATCATGCGATGCTGGTGCGGCAGCGCGGCCGCAGCAGCGCGCGCGACTGGCTGCGGGCGGCGCTGGGCCAGCGCGTCGAGATCGAGCGGGCGGACGCCGCCGGCCTGTTCGAGGACAGCGTGCCCGATGCCGCGAGCTGGCAACCCGCCTTCGCCGGCCTGGACCACCCTGCCGAGGCCCTGATGGCCGAGCCCCTGCGCGCCCGCTTGCGGGCTTTCGCCGGTCAGCTCGGCGGTGGCAATGCCACGCTGCAGAAGGCCGCCACAGCGCTCGAGCAGGCGTTGCAGGCCGGTGGCGGGGCCGATCCGGTCCAGCGCCTTGAGGCGGCCTGGGCCGCCCTCCACACGAAGGCGGACACACCCCGCAAGCTCTGGCGGGGCGAGGCGCCCGCTGCCTTCGATGCGGCCTGCGCCGACCTCGCGGCGATCCGGGAGGCGATGGCTCAGCAGGAGGCGCATGAGGAGCATCGCCGGCTGGTGCGCCTGTCCCGCGCTCTGCTCCAGTGCTACCGCGACCTCAAGATCGACGAGGGCCTGGCCGACATGGCCGATCTCGAGGTCGGCGCCGAGCGGCTGCTGGCCGATGCGGAGCTCTCGGGCTGGCTGCAGGAGCGGCTGGACACCCGGCTGACCCACCTGTTGATCGATGAATTCCAGGACACCAATCCGACCCAATGGCGTGCCCTGCATGCCTGGCTCGCCGGCTACGCTGGTGCCGGGGGCGGCGCCAGCGGTCAGCGGCCACTGTCGGTGTTCTTGGTGGGTGACCCCAAGCAGAGCATCTACCGGTTCCGCCGTGCCGACCCGCGCGTGTTCGGGGCGGCACGCGGCTTTGTTGAGCAGGCGTTGGGGGGGCGGCATTTGAGCTGTGACCACACCCGGCGCAACGCGCCGGCCGTGATCGAAACCTTGAATGCAGTGTTTGGCCGGCTGCAGTCGGAGGGCAGTTTCGACGGCTTTCGGGACCACACCACCGCGAGCGATGCCCAGGGCGCGGTGCGGCGCCTGCCCGCGGTGCCGCGTCCGGGCTCTGCGGGGCCGGAGACAAGGGTGGCAACATCGTTGACGGCATCGGCCAGCGCGACGGCCACGGCCTCGGCCTCGGCGACGATCGCCGTCCCCTGGCGCGACAGCCTCACGACCCCGCGCCGCGAGCCCGAGGAGGCGCTGCGCCTCCTCGAGGCCCGCCGGGTGGCGCAGGAGATCGCGCGTTGCCTGGCCGGGGCCGACGGCCTGCCGGCCTGCGAGCCGGGGGATGTCTTCGTGCTGGCGCGCAAGCGGGCGCCCTTGCTGCATGTGGCGCAGGCGCTGCGCGACCTCGGCATTCCCTTCAGCACGCCCGCCGAGCAGGCGCTCGCCGATCTGCCCGAGGTGCGCGACGTGATCGCGCTCCTCGACGCGCTGGTCTCGCCCCGCCACGATCTCTCGCTCGCCCACGCGCTGCGCAGCCCGGTGTTCGGTGCCGACGACGGCGATCTGCAGGCGCTCGCGCTGGCGGTCCGCGAAGGCCGCAGCGCAGCCGCGGCGGTGCGGTCTGTGGCAACGGCAACGGCAGGCGACAGGTCCCTGGTCCCGCAGCTCGCCGGCGATCCCTCAGGGGACGTCGGCTGGTGGCCGGCGCTGATGGGGGGCGCCGGCGCGGGACGACCGGCGCTCGACCGTGCCCGCCGGCTCTTGCCCGGTTGGGCCGACGCGGCGCGGAGCCTGCCGCCGCACGACCTGCTCGATCGCATCTTCCATGAGGGCGACCTCCCCGCACGCACGGCTGCGGCCGTGCCGCCCACGCAGCGCGCCCAGGCCCTGGCCACGCTCGATGCCCTCGTGGGCCAGGCGCTGGAGCTCGATGGCGGCCGTTACGCCACGCCCTACCGCTTCATCCGGGCGCTCAGGCGCCGCCCACTCACCCTGCCGGCCAGCGTGGCGAGCCAGGCGGTGCAGCTCATGACGGTGCACGGGGCCAAGGGGCTCGAAGCCGACGCGGTGTTTCTGGTCGATGGGCTGCCCGAGCCCACGAAGGCCGGGTCTGCCACCCTGCTGGTCGACTGGCCCGCCGACGCCCCCCATCCGCTGCGCTGCGCCTTCCTCGCCAGTGAGACCCGCTGTCCGCCCTCGCTGCGAGAACTGCTGGCGCAGGAGCGGGTCGGTCGCGAGCGGGAGGAACTCAACGGCCTGTATGTCGCGATGACCCGGGCCAAGCGGCGGTTGGTGGTGAGCGCCACCGAACCCCATGGGTCCGCGATGCAGCCCGGGCCCTGGCAGCGGCTCGCAGCCGCCGGGGTCGTGGAGCAAGCGCCCGTGCCTGCCTGCGACGCCGCCGAGTCGGCCATCGCTGCCGGCGTCACGGTTGAGGTGGCGGAGCTGCCGCGCTGGCAAACCGCTCCCGAGGGGGGCTCGACAGGGGCTGACGGCGCCGGGCGCGACGCGGGCGGCAATCACGCGGCCGAGACCGAAGGCGGTCCTGGACGAGGCCTCGTCGAAGACGCGACACGCCTCGCCAGCGCCGATCGCACTGCCAGCATCGGCATCGGCATCGGCATCGGCACCGGCACCGGCACCGGCACCGACGACAGCGACGCCAGCCGTCTGGGCCGCGCGGTCCACCGGGTGCTCGAGTGGCTCCCGGCGCCGGGTCGGCTCGACGCGGCCTGCGCCGTGGCAGCGACGGCGTTCGGACTGGCGGCCGGGCGTGGCACGGAGGTTCGCCGGCTGGTGGGCCGCATCCTCGACAGCCCGACCTGCCGCCCCTTCTTCGATCCGCAGGCTTTCGATTGGGCCGCCAACGAGCTGCCGCTGACCTGGCAGGGCGAGGTGCTGAGGCTGGACCGCCTGGTGCGACGGCGCGGCAGCGACGGCCGTGCCCAGTGGTGGGTGCTGGACCACAAGCTGCAGCAGGCGCCCCAGGCCGTGGCGTCGAATCTGGCGCAGCTGGGGCGCTACCGGGAGGCCGTGCGGGCGTTGAATCCGGAGGACGATGTGCAGGCGGCCTTCATCACCGGCGCTGGCGAGCTCGTCATCCTGCCGCCCTGAGCGTCGCCCGGAACATGGCGGCTGTCCGCTGGGGGCTCATCCCTGCAGGCATGAGCTGGTCAGGCCGCGGGGGTCAGAGCAGGTCGACGGCCGCCAGCCCTGAACGCACGGCGCCCTCCAGGGTCGAGGGGTAGGGGCCCGCCAGGTGGTCTCCGGCGGCCAGCAGTCCGGGGGCAAGACGCGCGCTCCCGCGGTCCAGCCCGGGTACGCAAAGAAAGGTTGCACGCTTCTCGGCATGGGTTTTCAGCACGCTGACCTCGATCGACAGGGCGCGTCTGACCTGCGCCTGCACCGCCTGGCCCGTGACCGGCAGGCCCCGCTCGACCCAGCCGCTGGCCCCGCTGACCACCGCCGCCAGCACGCCGTCAGCGACAGGGCTCGCGCGCCCGCGCAAGGCGCCCAGATCGAACAACACCTCGGCGGGGGCTAGCGTCCCACCTTCGAGCATCAACATCGGCTGAGGCAGCCTGGTGCCGGGTGGCGCCTGCATCAGCACCGTGATGATGGGCTCGAAGCGCAGCGCCGACACCTGCGCGCTCCAACCCGGCGCATGGGCAGCAGCCAGGTGGGCCGCCTGGGTCGGGCTGGCGGCAAGGATGACCCGGTCGAAGAGATCCTCACCGCCGGCCTTGCTCGCGGCGGTTTCCACCTGCCAGCCGCTGGCGCTGCGGTGCAGCCCGGCGACGCGGCAGCCAAGCGCCACCGTCGCGCCGCGTTTGGCCAGCCAATCCAGCGCAGCGTCGGGGAGCAGGGCCCCCAGGTCGGCGGTCGGCAAGAGCAGGTCGGCGCTGCCCGGGCCGCTGAAGAGGGCGTCCCTCAGCACGCGCAGGAAGACCTGGGCGCTGGCCAGCGAGGCCGGCGTGTTCAGGGCGGCCACGCACAGGGGCTCGATCAGGCCGCGGCGCAGGGCGGGCGGCAGGCCGGCGCAGAGCGCGGCCACGGTCAGCTCCGGTGCGCAGCGAAAGCCCCGCAGCGCCCAGCCGGTCGCCGCGGCCAGCAATGCGGCGCGGTCGCGCCAGCGCCAGCCGCGCGCGGCCAGCACACCGCGCAGGAAGGCCAACAGCGGCGCGCCCGGTAGCAGCGCGAGACCGCTGCCGTCGGCCCGCTGCAAGGCCAGCGGCTGGCGCAGCAGCACCCGCCCCGGATCGACACCAACGCGGCGCATCAGGGCCAGGGTGGTGCTGTAGGCGCCGATCAGGATGTGCTGGCCGTTGTCGAGCGGGAAGTCCAGCCCGGTGTCTGCGGGAAGACGGCGGGCTCGGCCGCCGGCCGTGGCCGACATCTCGAACAGCGTGACGTGGTGGCCGCGTGAGGTCGCCTCCACGGCCGCAGCCAGCCCCGCCCAGCCGGCCCCCACGACCGCGACGCGCAGCGGGGGGCTCATGCTGCAGGCCGCTCGGCGCTGGCCTGCGCGGTCACCAGCACGGCCGACCTCACTAGCGCTCGCGCCAGTTCGTCTTCCAGGCCAGCCACAGCTTGCGCAGCGGCGTGAGGCTCACGCGCTGGTGGAGCACCTGGAAGCCGTCGGCCTCGATCTCGCGCAGCAGGCTGCGGTAGATCTCGGCCATCATCAAGCCGGATCGTTGAGCGCGACGTTCCTCGGCGGGCAGCGCTGCCATGGCCTCGTCGTAAAGGCTGTGCGCGCGCTCCGCCTGGAAGCGCATCAGCGCGGTGAAGCGTTCGCTGTAGCCCCAGGGGCTCTCGCGCTGAAGCAGCTCATGGGCCTTGACGTCGAAGCGCTGCAGCTCGCTCACCGGGAGGTAGATGCGGCCACGCCGGGCATCGTCGCCCACGTCGCGGATGATGTTGGTCAGCTGGAAGGCAAGTCCCAGCGTGTGGGCATAGCGGACCGTCGCCTCGCCGATGGGGCGGTCGGGCTCGGCACCGAAGATGCTGGCGGCCACCTCGCCGACCACGCCCGCCACCAGGTGGCAGTAGCGCCTGAGCCCGGCGTCATCCAGGTAGCGCGTTTGCGTCAGGTCGAGCTCGCATCCCTCGATCACCGCCATCAGTTGCCCGGCATGGATGCCGTAGGCGGCGCTGTGCGGCATCAGCGCTTTCAGCACGGGGTGCTGAGGCCGGCCGTCGAAGGCGTCGGCCACCGCCTTGCGCCACCAGGCGAGCTTGGTGGCGGCCACGCCCGGATCGCTGACCTCATCGACCACATCGTCCACCTCGCGGCAGAAGGCGTAGAAGGCGGTGATGGCCGCTCGGCGAGCGGGCGGCAGGAACAGGAAGGCGTAGTAGAAGCTCGAGCCGCTGCCGGCGGCTTTCTTCTGCACATATTGTTCGGGCGTCATGGTCGGGCAGGATTCTCCCATTGGGCGCCGAGTGACCGGGTGCCCTGGCGATCAGGCGCTCGGCGGTTCAGGGGCGCATCC
>CAISYQ010000407.1 GCA_903889735.1 uncultured Methylibium sp. | reverse complement strand
GGCCGAAGACACGCTGGCGCTCCAGCTCAAAGAATTCGGGCGAGACGTAGGAGTCGATCGGCACCGGGCCGGTGTCCAGACCTGCCTTGCGGGTAAAGCTCTCGGTGGCACCGTACTTGGGGGTCGTGACCCCGATCACCATGTCGTTCATGCCGGGGTCTCCGTGGCGTAGTGGCCGGTGTGCGCGGCGCGGCGCGGGCCGCTGCCGCCGGTGCCGCCGCCGTGCGGCCAGGGGCCCTGGCTGACCTGCAGGTCATCGCGCAGAGCGGCATGGGCGGCGCGCGGCTGGCCGTGCATCTCGACGGCGATCGCGGCGTGGGCGATGGCCAGCAGCAGCTTGAACAGCCGCTCGGCATCGGCCGGCATGGCGTCCAGGGGGAAGGTGTCGAGGTAGGCGATGGCGTCTTCCGATCGCGCCAGCATGGCGTCGTAGAAGTCCTGGATCTGCGCCATGCTCATGGCCGAGCGCTGCTGCCAGCGCTCGTTGTTGCTGTCGCGCACCCAATCGGCCACAAAGGGCTCGAGCCCCTCGAACCCATCCGGCAGGCATCCCTTGGTGGTCATGTCTCGCGTCTCCTCGTGGTCATGCCGGACGCGATGCACGTCGCCCGGGTTCGATACCGGTGTATCCCGGCTCAACCGCCGCACCGTAGCGAACCGATCCCAGGCGCGTCCAATACCTTTTTGTGGATGCAGCGATACCGGCCCTGGTGAACGGGGTGGCGCAGCCCCAGGTGAGCACTGGATTTCTGAACCCATGTGACGCGCCGAGAGCGGGTTGAGCGTCAGGAAGCGGACGCTGACATCCCGGCTGACCCATGAATTCCTGGTTTCCCTGGCGTTGGGCGAGGGTGGTCATCCTGTTAGCATGATTTCACAATGAACAGGGCGTCCCAGGCGGTGCCCGACGGAGACAAGACGTGGGCGATCTGCTGTCCTTGCTGCGCTTCAATGCGGGTTCGGGTCACATCTGGCTCGACGAGCACCGCATGCTGCTGGTGCACACGCGAGCGCTGGCCGAGTTGCGCAAGGAGCTGCTCGATTCGCTCGGCGTGGCGCGTGCCCGCGGACTGCTGATCCGCATGGGCTTTGCCTCCGGCCAGCGCGACGGCGAGCTTGCCGTCAAGGAGATGCGGGCCGGCATGCCCGCCGAGCAGGCCTTCATGCTCGGGCCGCAGCTGCACACCATCGAGGGCGCGGTGCTGGTGGAGACGGACCATCTGGAACTGGATCTCAAGAACCGCCATTTCTTCGGCGAGTTCCGCTGGATCAATGCCTGGGAATGCGACGCGCATGTGGCCGACTTCGGCTATGGCGACGATCCGCAGTGCTGGCAGCAGATCGGCTATGCCTCGGGCTACACCAGCGCCTTCGTCGGCCGGCTGGTGGTGTTCAAGGAGACCGAGTGCCGCGCCATGGGCGATGGGCACTGCCGCATCGTGGGCCAGCCGGCCGAGAACTGGCAGGACGAGGCCTACATCGACCATTTCCGACCGCAGCGCATCGGCGAGCGCCTGATCGACTTCAACATCGGCTTGGAGCATCTGCGCGCGGTCCAGCCGCGGCGCGAGTACGACAACCAGCTGGTCGGTGTGTCGCCGGGTTTTCGTGCCGCCTTCGACCTGCTGCAGCGCGCCGCACCCAGCCCCATCACCGTGCTGCTGCTTGGCGAGACTGGCGTGGGCAAGGAGGTGTTCGCGCGCTGGCTGCACGACAACGGCCCGCGCGCGGGTGGTCCCTTCATTGCGGTCAACTGCGCGGCCATCCCGGCCGAGCTGATCGAGGCCGAGCTGTTCGGCGTCGAGAAGGGCGCCTACACCGGCGCCCACCATGCGCGCGCCGGACGCTTCGAGCGGGCCCACAACGGCACGCTTTTCCTCGACGAGACCGGCGATCTGCCCCTGGCCACCCAGGTCAAGCTGCTGCGCGTGCTGCAGACCGGCGAGATCGAGCGCCTGGGCGCCGAGGAGCCGGTGAAGCTCAACGTGCGCATCGTCGCCGCGACCAACGTGAACCTGCAGCAGGCGATGCAGGAGGGGCGCTTTCGCAGCGACCTCTACTACCGGCTCAACACCTTCCCCATCACGATCCCGCCGCTGCGCGAGCGCGTGGCCGACATCGCCCCGCTGGTGCAGCGCTTCCTCGACCGCTACGGCGCGCTGTACGGCAAGAAGCTGCGCGGCCTGACCGACCGCGCCATGCGGGATGTGCTGGGCCATCCCTGGCCCGGCAACATCCGCGAGCTCGAGAACGTGGTCGAGCGCGCGGTGCTGCTGGCGCCCGAAGGCGGGCAGATCGAGGTCGGCCACCTCTGGGGCGCCTCCGCGGCCCCCACTGAGAAGCAGGTCGACGCCCGCGGACAGGTCTCGGCGCCGCCGGGCCGAGACGCCCTGGAGGGCCTGTGCGAGCAGGTGCTTGGCGAGCAGATCGATATGGCCTCGCTCGAGCAGCGCCTCATGCAGATGGCCATGCAGCGCGCCCGCGGCAACCTGTCGCAGGCTGCCCGGCTGCTGGGTATCACGCGGCCGCAGCTGGCCTACCGGCTGAAGAAGGAAGGCCTGCCGGCCAGCTGATCGCGGTTTCACCATTTGGTGAAGCTGCACCGCAGCAAATGACCGGTTCGGTATCCGGGAACTCCCGAATGCCGGGCGTCTGAAAGTGCTGATTTCCTTGAAAATCAATCACTTGGCGGCGCTGGCACGGCCTTTGCCCATTCTGTGCCGTGCGGTAATCCTGCCGCTCGCCCTTTGATGGATTGAGCAAGTGCGAACCCAAGCCCCCCGCGTCGACCGGCGCGCCTCTGCCTCCGCCCTGACGGGCCAGCCCTGCTTCGTGCGGGTGACGGGTACGCGCGATGCGCAGTTCGTGGAATTCGAGTTCGCGATCGGCGACCCCGAGCTTGCGGTTGAGCTGGTGATGCGCTTCGAGCAGTTCCGCATCTTCTGCGCCACCCACGAGGTTATCCACCTGAGCGCCGAGGAGGGTGCGCGGCTCGATTACGAGCGCATGAAGTGGCGCTTCGGCCAGCCCGGGCTGGACCACTGAGCGCCCGCCGCCCACCCGCCAGACCCAGTCACCAGACAAGCCCCCGATTTCCCCGCAGGAGACACACCGTGCAAGTCGACATCAAGACCTCCGACATCCAGCCGATCCGCCAGACCTTCTCGCATG
>CAISYQ010000406.1 GCA_903889735.1 uncultured Methylibium sp. | reverse complement strand
GCCACGGCAGGGGAGGCCGGCTGCGCTAAGGGGGTGCCCCAGCCCGATGCGAGCAGCGCCAGGCCGGCCGTGCAGCGGATGGCGGTTCGCAGGAAGGGGGGCATCAGGATCTCCGGAATGAGGACACCGCCTGCTCGCCATCGTGCAGCACGGCCCGTGCATCGTTATCGGCCGGTGCGGGCTTCACTTGAGCCTGCGCCCTGGCCCACAGGGCCCAGGCACCGTTGGGGGGACAACGCCTTCCCATGCGACCGCCTCGGCGTGCCCGCGGGCGTTCCTCAAGCCCCGCCGGGCAAGCCCAGGCGCGGGCGCACCGCCAGCCAGGCGGCCAGCCCGATGCCCAGCATCCCGGCCGAGGTCCATGCCAGCGCCAGCGTCGAGTGCATCACCAGCGGCACCAGCACGCCGGCCACCAGCGCGTTGGCCGCGCTCGAGATGAAGCTGTGCACCGACGAGGCCATGCCGCGCCGCTCGGGGACCAGGTCCAGCACCATCAGCGTCACCACCGGCACCATCAACGCCCAGCCGAAAGAGAACAGGCCGATGATCGGCAGCGCCCACCAGGCCTGGGCCGGGAAGAGCGCGTTGGCCGCCACATTGAGCAGCGAGACGGCCACCATGATCCGGAAACCCCGCCGGACCTGGCGCTGCGGCGGCAGGCGGCCGGCCAGCCGCCCGCTCCACCAGGCACCGCCCATGATGCCGCCGATGGTGCACAGGAAGAACCAGAAGAAATCGGTCGGCCCGAGCCCCAGGTGATCGCCCAGGAACACCGGCGACGCCAGCACATAGAGGAACATGCCGTTGAAGGGGATGCCGCTGGCCAAGGCCAGCAGCAGGAAGCGGGCGCTGCCGCCGAGCTGCCAGTAGCCCCGCAGCAGGTGGCGCAGGTTGAGGGGCTGCCGGGCCGACACATGCAGGGTCTCCGGCAGCAGCCGCCAGTTGGCAAACCACAGCGCCACGCCAATCAGCGCCAAGAACCAGAAGATCGCGTGCCAGTCGGCGTGCACATAGAGGAAGCCGCCGATGAGGGGCGCGATCGCCGGGGCGATGCCGAAGAAGAGCGTGACCTGCGACATCACCCGCTGCGCGTCGGCGGGCGGGAACATGTCGCGGATCACGGCCCGCGACACCACGATGCCAGCCCCGGTGGACAGCCCCTGCAGCAGCCGGAAGAACACCAGCTGACCGATGGTCTGCGACAGCGCGCAGCCGACCGAGGCCAGGGCGAACACCGCCACCCCCCACAGCACCACCGGCCGGCGGCCGAAGCTGTCGGACAGCGCGCCATGGAAGAGGCTCATCACCGCGAAGCCGACCAGGTAGACCGAGAGGGTCTGCTGCATCTCCAGCGGCGTGGCGTTCACCGCCTCGGCGATGCCGTTGAAGGCCGGCAGGTAGGTGTCGATCGCAAAGGGACCCAGCATGCCCAGGCAGGCCAGCAGCACCGACAGAGCCCACATCGGGGCCCGCCACAGGGTGTGCGCGTCGGGGTTCATGGGGTCGGGTGTGGGCGCGCTGGACAGAAAAAATTGTGAAGCGGACCGATAGGCCGGATTCTGTGCAGGGGCGCCACCTTGCGACGCCGCCCCCGTGACCGCCATTCCTCTGGGCCGCCCCTCACGGGAACGGCTCGGTGCCACCTACCCGCACACTCGCCGGGCCGGGTCAATGTGTGCCTATTTGGTG
>CAISYQ010000405.1 GCA_903889735.1 uncultured Methylibium sp. | reverse complement strand
GGCGTCGAACTTCAGGACCTTGGCGGTCAGCTCCTGGCCGACCGTGACCACCTCGCTCGGGTGGCGCACACGGCGCCAGGCCATGTCGGTGATGTGCAGCAGGCCGTCGATGCCGCCGAGGTCCACGAATGCACCGTATTCGGTGATGTTCTTGACCACGCCGTTGACGAAGGCGCCTTCGCGCAGCGTCGAGAGCAGCTTGGCGCGCTCTTCGCCCATCGAAGCCTCGACCACGGCACGGCGCGACAACACGACGTTGTTGCGCTTGCGGTCGAGCTTGATGACCTTGAACTCCATCGTCTTGCCTTCGAACGGCGACATGTCCTTGACCGGTCGCGTGTCGAGCAGCGAGCCCGGCAGGAAGGCGCGGATGCCGTTCACCAGCACGGTGAGGCCGCCCTTGACCTTGCCGTTGACGGTGCCGATGACGAACTCGCCGGACTCCAGCGAGCGCTCCAGAGACATCCACGACGCCAGGCGCTTGGCCTTGTCGCGCGAGAGGATGGTGTCGCCGTAGCCGTTCTCGATCGCGTCGATCGCGACGGAGACGAAGTCGCCGACCTGGACCTCGAGCTCGCCTTGGTCGTTCTTGAATTCCTCGATCGGCACATAGGCTTCGCTCTTGAGGCCGGCATTGACGACCACGAAGCTGTGCTCGATACGGACCACTTCGGCGGAGATGACCTCGCCGGCGCGCATGTCAGAGCGCTGCAACGACTCCTCGAACATGGCGGCAAAAGATTCCATGCCTTGCGACGAGGCAATTTGTGTATCACTCATGGGTTTTCCTGGTGCCGGTGGAGCCGGCTGTTTGCCACTCGCGTGGCGGTTGCGTTCATGAACCGCTGTCTCTGCCGGCGCTGTTGCACGACGGTGGTCCGCAGCACCGGGCGGTGTTGCGTGAAACGGCGGGCCCTTGGTTTCTAGCCTCTTCTTTGTCTCTCTGTCCTAGGCCTCGGATGGCGTGGATCCGGTCACCCCTTGGCCTGCGCCGCCTGCCACCACCCCAGCACCTGCTCAACCGAGGCTTCGATCGAGAGATCCGAGTTGTCCAGCAATCGGCTGTCTGGCTCTGGCTTGAGAGGCGCAATGCTGCGGGATTGGTCCCTGGCATCGCGCGCCTCGAGGTCAGCACGCAGGGCCGAGATATTAGCCGGAATTCCTTTTGAAATCAATTGCTTATGCCGCCGCTCGGCGCGCTGTGCGGCGCCTGCGGTGAGGAAGACCTTGAGCGTCGCCGCAGGGAAGATCACGCTCGCCATGTCGCGTCCGTCGGCCACCAGGCCGGGCAGGCGGCGAAAGGAATGCTGAAGCTCGAGCAGCGCCTGCCGCACTGCCGGCAGCGCGGCGATCTGCGAGGCGGCGCTGCCCACCGCCTCGGCGCGCAGCGCCTCGGTGACGTCCTCATCCGCGAGCCGCACGCATTGCGATTCGAAGCGCAGCGGCAGGCCGCGCGCCAGCCTGGCGAGTGCGGGTTCGTCGTCCATCGCCACACCCGCGCGCAGCGCCGCCAGGGCCGTGGCGCGGTAGAGGGCGCCGGAGTCGAGGTGGTGGTAGCCGAGCCTCTGGGCCAGTGCGCTGGCCAGCGTGCCCTTGCCGGAGGCCGTGGGACCATCGATCGCCAGCACCGGGATGGTTTCGGCGGCGGCTTCGGCCACGCTGAAAAGGGCGTCGAAATAGCCCGGAAAGGTCTTGTTGACGCATCGGGGGTCGAGCACCCGCACGGGCACTCCGGATCCGGGTCCGGCCGGGCCAGCCTGGCCTGCCAGCGGATTGAAGGCCGCCAGCGAGGCACACATCGCCATCCGGTGGTCGTCATAGGTGTGGATCGCTGCCGGCTGCCAATGGCCGGGCGGGCTGACCTCGATGAAGTCCGCCCCCTCGACCACCGCCGCACCGAACTTGCGCAGCTCGGTGGCCATGGCGGCGATGCGGTCGGTCTCCTTCACCCGCCAGCTGGCGATGTTGGTCAGCCGCGTGGTGCCGTCGGCGAAGAGCGCCATGGCGGCCAACGTCATGGCCGCGTCCGGGATGTGGTTGCAGTCCAGCGTGAGGGCGCGCAGCGGCCAGGCGCCGCGCTTTACGCTCAGCGCGTTCGGGTGGGCGATGACCTCCGCCCCCATGGCACAGGCCGCCTCGATGAAGCGGATGTCACCCTGGATGGAGGCGCTGCCGACGCCCTCGATGCGCAGTGGTTCGTCCACTGCCGCGATCGCGCCGGCCGCGATGAAATACGATGCCGAGGAGGCGTCGCCCTCGACGTGGATCTCCCCCGGCGAGCGGTAGGCCGAGCCGCGCGGGACGGTGAAGCGCTGCCAGCCCTCGCGCCGCACCCCGATGCCGAAGCGCGCCAGCAGCGCCAGCGTGATCTCGACATAGGGCTTGGAGATCAGCTCGCCCTCGACCTCGATCACGAGGTCGCGCTCGGCCGCCACCAACGGCAGCGCCAGCAGCAGCGCGGTCAGGAACTGGCTGGAGACATCGCCGCGCACGCGGATCGGCGCTTCCAGGCGCAGCGTGCCGCCGTCCAGCCGCAGCGGCGGATAGCCCTCTTCGCCCAGGCAGGTGATCGCGCATCCCAGCGGACGCAGCGCGTCGACCAGGTCGCCGATCGGGCGCTCGTGCATGCGCGCCACGCCCGACAGCTCGAAGCGGCCGCCCTGGGTCGCGGCCAACACGGCGAGGGCCGCTGCCAGCGGGCGCATGGCCGTGCCGGCATTGCCGAGGAAGAGCCGGGCCTCGTGCACAGCCAGCCGCCCGCCCAGGCCCGTCACCGACAACGCGCCGCCTCCGGCATGGCGCACGATGCTGCAGCCCAGAACCCGCAGCGCATCGAGCATCACCCGGGTGTCGTCGGAGTCGAGCAGGTCGTGGACGAGGGTGGTGCCCGCGCTCAGGCCGGCGAGCAGCAGCACGCGGTTGGAGATGCTCTTGGAGCCGGGCAGTCGCACGGTCCCGCGCACGCCGGTCAGCGGCGGGATGTCGAGAAAGGCGGGTACCGTCACGGTGGTCGGGTGGGACAGGAGGAAGAGGGGAGGGCGGGGTCGGGCTGGGCAGGACGGGAAAGCGCTGCCTGAGGCCACTTCAGCGTTCGGGGCCGGTGGGCTGTGCAGGCGGCAACCGGTGTGGGCGGGACGAGACGGCGGCGCGCCAGGATCCGAGCCGCTCAGCGCTCGCCACCGACCGGGCTGCTGTTCATCTTCCAGCTCGACCGGGATGCCGAGGCTTCGCGGATCAGGCTCTCCAGCGCCTTGGGTTCAGTCGTCTGCATGAGCTGCTCGAACGCATCGAGCTGAGCGCGAAAGCGCTGCGACTGCTGCAGGATTTCCTCGCGGTTGCTGATCAGCACGTCGCGCCACATCACCGGGTCAGCCGCCGCGATGCGGGTGAAATCCCGGAACCCCGGGCCGGCCAGCGCCAGAAACTGCGCCCCGGCGGTTTGCTGGGCGATCGACGCGTAGTAGGCAAAAGCCAGCAGGTGCGGCAGATGGCTGACAGCTGCGAAGGCGGCGTCGTGTTCCTCGGCGCTCATCTGCGTAACCCGGCAACCGAGCGCCGACCACACGTCGGTGGCCTTGCTGAGCTGCTCAGGCCGGGTCTCGGGCAGTGGCGTGAGAACGACCCGGCAGCCGCTGTAGAGCTGCGCATCGGCATGGTCAATCCCCGCGGATTCCTTGCCGGCGATCGGGTGGGCCGGCACGAAGCTGCCGAGGCGCTCACCCAGCGCGCGGCGTGCGGCATCGGCGACATCGCGCTTGGTGCTGCCCACGTCCATGACCAGCGTGTCCGCGGTGACGCCCTGGTGGATGGCCTCCAGGGTCGCCTCGGTGGCCGCTACCGGCACCGCGAGCAGGACGATGTCGGAGCCCGCCACCGCCAGAAGGGCCGAATCTGCGGCCATGTCGATCGCACCGATCTGGCGGGCCTTGGCGAGGGTCGTGGGCGACGGGCTGTAGCCCACCACCTGCCCCACCAGGCCGGCCCGCTTGAGCGCCAAGGCAAAGGAGCCGCCCATCAGGCCGCAGCCGATCAGGCCGAGTTGCTTGAACATGCGTCCAGGGCCCGCAGGTCAATGAACGTCGAGCGGGTAGGTGCCCAACAGCTTGAAATAGGAGCACACGGCACGCAGTTCGGTCAGCGCCCGCGACAGCGCCGGGTCGTCCGGGTGACCTTGCAGGTCGATGTAGAAGTAGTACTCCCACTGGTCGGCGGTGCGCGCGGGGCGGGACTCGAAGCGCGACATCGACACGCCATTGGTCTTGAGCGGCACCAGCATGTCGTGCACGGCGCCCGGGCGGTTGGCGACCGACACCACCAGGCTGGTGCAGTCGTGGCCTGAGGCCCTGGGCGGGGGCTGGCGCTCCGGGTGGCTCACGATCACAAAGCGCGTGCGGTTGTGCGGGTCGTCCTGGATCGCGGGGGCGACCACATGCAGGCCGTACTCGCTGCCGGCCCGCTCGCTGGCCACCGCCGCCAGTGTCGGGTCGAGCGCCGCCAGGCGGGCGCCTTCGGCATTGCTGGACACCGGCCGCCGCTCGACGTCGGGGAGGTGGTAGCTCAGCCAGCCATGGCATTGGGCCAGGGCCTGCGGATGGGCGCACACGGCCTGGAGGTCTTCGAGCGAGTTGTTGCGCCGCAGCAGGTTGTGCCGCACGAAGAGGCTGGTCTCCCCCATGATGAAGAGGGGGGTGGTCAGGAACAGGTCCAGCGATCGGGCAACCACGCCCTCGGTCGAGTTCTCGACCGGCACCACGCCGAAATCCGCCGCTCCGGCCGTGGTGGTGCGGAACACCTCGTCGATGCTGGCGCAGGCCACGCGCTCGATCGAGCTGCCGAAGTAGCCGAGGGCCGCCTGTTCGCTGAAGGTGCCCGCCGGACCCAGGTAGGCGACCCGGGTGGGCGCCTCGAGCGCGCGGCAGGCGGACATGATCTCGCGCCAGATCGGCGCGACGCTGGCTGTCTTCAGCGGGCCCGCGTTGGCCGCCTTCAGGCCGTCGATCACCTGGGCTTCGCGCTCGGGGCGGAATGCCACCGAGCCTTCGCGCTTCTTGATCTCGCCGACCTCGAGCGCCAGGCTGGCGCGCCGGTTCAGCAGGTCGAGCAACTCCCGGTCGACCTCGTCGATCCGGGTGCGCAGACCCTGCAGGGCGGGATCGATGGGGGGCGTTGCGGGCTCAGCCATGGCTTTGGGAAAATTCTCGCATGCAGTTCACCAGGGCCTGCACGCCGGCCAGGGGCATGGCGTTGTAGATCGACGCGCGCAGACCGCCCACGCTCTTGTGGCCCTTGAGGTTGAGCAGGCCGCGCTCGGCAGCCTGTCGCAGGAAGGGTGCGTAGAGCGCTTCGTCGTGCAGGAAGAAAGGTACGTTCATCCGCGAGCGGCAGTCGGCGGCGACTTCATTGCGGTAGTAGCCGCCCGATCCGTCGATCGCGCCGTACAGCAACGCCGCCTTCTCGATGTTGACCCGCTCGATCGCGGCCACGCCGCCCTGCGCGGCGAGCCATTCGAACACCAGCCCGGCGATGTAGATCGCGTAGGTGGGCGGGGTGTTGTACATCGACCCCTGGGCCGCGACCTTGGCGTAGTCGAAGGCGCTCGGGCAGACCGGCATCGCGTGGCCGATCAGGTCCTCGCGCACGAACACCAGGGTCAGGCCGGCCGGGCCGATGTTCTTCTGCGCGCCGGCGTAGGCCAACCCCACCCGCGTCCAGTCGATCGGGCGCGACGCCAGGTGCGAGGAGCAGTCGATCACCAGCGGCGCATCGCTGCCCAGGGCGCGCAGGTCCGGCAGCTCGTGCACCTCGACGCCATGGATGGTCTCGTTGCTGCACAGGTGCACATAGCTCGCCCCGGGGCTCAACTCCCAGCCGGCGGGTTGCGGCAGCGTGAGGTGCTCGCCGCGCAATTGCGGGTCGTTGGTGGCGACCTGCCGCGCGTCGCTGTAGCGGGCGGCCTCCGCCAGGGTCTTGACCGACCAGGCGCCGGTGATCACATGGTCGGTGATGGCGCCTGGCCGCCGCTGCGCCAGGTTCAGCGGCACGACGGCATTGGCGCCGATGGCGCCGCCCTGCATGAAGAGGACCTTGAAGTGAGCGGGCACAGCCAGCAGCTCACGCAGCCTGGCCTCGGTATGCGCGAAGATGGCCATGAACTCGGGCCCGCGATGGCTCATCTCCATCACGCCCATCCCGCTGCCGCGCCAGTCGAGCATCTCGGCGGCGGCCTGCGCCAGCACCGCCTCGGGCAGCGTGGCCGGCCCGGGCGAGAAGTTGTAGGGGCGAGCCACGGCCGCGCTCAGGGCCGGCTGGCAGCCGGCGCGGCAGGGCTGGCCTTGGGCGCGGACCCGGTCTTGGCGGGCCCGGTGCTGGGTGCCGAGGTGCCGCCGCTCGGTGCGGCGATGCCCAGCAGCTTGGAGAGGCTGGCGTCCAGTGCCTTGAACTTGGGCTCGACCGTGCCGCGCGTCTCCCCCACCAGCTTCTGCGCCAGGCCGTTGCTGATCTCGGGCAGGACCTGCTGCAGCTTGCGGTTGGCCGTCGATTCCTGGAAGGTGACGATCTGGCGAAGCTCTTCCTCGGTGAACCGCTCCTCGAAAGCCGGGCCGAGTTGCGTGGTCCCGAGCTTCACGGCGCGGTCACGCACCAGCGGGTAGGCCTCGTCGAGGTACTTGCGAACCTCATCCTGGATCTGCCGTGCCACCGCTTCCTGGCGGTCGACCGGGATCTTGGCGCGCAGGGCCTGCTCACCCGCCATCATCAGCTGCCGGACGGGTTGCTCGACCAGGTTGCGAGCGAGCTGCTCCAGCGCCGGTTGCTGCAGGGCCACGAGCCTGGCTGCCAGCGCCTTCTTGGCAGGCGAAGCTGAGGGCAGCGCTGCGGCCGATGCCGCCGGTGGCGGTGAGCTCGGCTGCGAGTGAACCGCCGCGGTCGCCGCCAGGGTCAGCGCGGCAGCCGCCGTCCGCAGGCGCCACCTCATGCCTGGCTTTCCGGAGGGGGCGAGTCGCCGGCGCCCGCTTCAGGGCCCGCATCAGCCGCGCCAGGCTCGTCGGCCTCAGGAGCTTCGGCGGTGAAGTTGGCATCGTTCTCCACGATCCGCTGCAGGCCGCTCAGCTGTGAGCCGCCGTCCAGCGCGATCAGCGTCACGCCCTGGGTTGCGCGGCCGAGTTCGCGGATCTCGCTCACGCGGGTGCGCACCAGCACCCCGCGGTCGGTGATCAGCATGATCTCGTCCTCGGGTCGGACCAGCGTGGCAGCGACCACCGGGCCGTTGCGCTCGCTTTGCTGGATGGCGATCATGCCCTTGGTGCCACGGCCATGGCGGGTGTACTCCGCGATGGAGGTGCGCTTGCCATAGCCCTTGGCGGTGGCCGTGAGGACGCTCTGGGTTTCGTCTTCCGCCACCAGCATCGCGATCACGCGTTGGCCCGGCTCCAGGTTCATGCCCTTGTTGCCGCGGGCGTTGCGGCCCATCGGCCGCAGGTCCTGCTCGTCGAAGCGCACCGCCTTGCCGCCGTCGGAGAACAGCATCACGTCATGGTGACCATCGGTCAGCGCAGCACCGATGAGGTGGTCGCCGTCGTCCAGATCCACCGCGATGATGCCGGCCTTGCGCGGGTTGCTGAACTCGTCGAGCGCGGTCTTCTTGACGGTGCCCAGGGCCGTGGCCATGAAGATGTAGTGGTCGGCCGGGAAGCTGCGAAATTCGCCGGTCACCGGCAACACGACCGTGATCTTCTCGTCGGGCTGCAGCGGGAACATGTTGACGATGGGCTTGCCGCGAGCCGCACGGCCGCCCTGGGGTACTTCCCAGACCTTCAGCCAGTAGACCCGGCCGCGGTTGCTGAAGCACAGCATCCAGTCGTGGGTGTTGGCGATGAAGAGCTGCTCGATCCAGTCGTCTTCCTTGGTCTGCGTCGCCTGCTTGCCGCGGCCACCACGGCGCTGGGCCCGGTACTCGGCCAGCGGCTGGCTCTTCACGTAGCCGGTGTGCGAGAGCGTGACGACCATGTCGGTCGGGGTGATCAGGTCCTCGGTGCCGAGCTCCAGCGCGTGCTGCTCGATGTGGCTGCGCCGGGCACCGAGCTTGGTCTGGCCGAACTCCTGCTTCAGCGCGATCAGCTCCTCGCCGATGATGGCGGTCACGCGGGTCGGTTGGGCCAGGATGTCGAGCAGGTCGGCGATCTGGGCCATCACCTCCTTGTACTCGCCGATGATCTTGTCTTGTTCCAGGCCGGTGAGGCGCTGCAGACGCATCTGCAGGATTTCCTGCGCCTGGTCGTCCGACAGGCGGTAGAGGCCATCGGTCTGCATGCCGTAGTGTGCGGGCAGGCCTTCGGGGCGGAAGGACTCGCGGCCGCCGGGGGCGTCGCCCTCGGCGCGGGCGAGCATCTCTCGCACCAGCGAGGAGTCCCAGCTCTTCTCCATCAGGCCACGCTTGGCCAGCGGCGGCGTGGGCGAGTTCTTGATCAGCTCGATGAAGGCGTCGATGTTGGCCAGCGCCACCGCCAGACCCTCGAGCACATGGCCGCGCTCGCGGGCCTTGCGCAGCTCGAACACGGTGCGCCGGGTGACGACCTCGCGGCGGTGCTCAAGGAAGACCTCGACGAGCTCGCGCAGGTTGCACAGCTTGGGCTGGCCATCGATCAGCGCCACCATGTTGATGCCGAAGCTGTCCTGCAACTGGGTCTGCTTGTACAGGTTGTTCAGCACCACCTCGGGCACTTCGCCACGCTTGAGCTCGATGACGACCCGCATGCCCGACTTGTCGGACTCGTCCTGGATGTGGCTGATGCCCTCGATCTTCTTCTCGTGGACGAGCTCGGCCATGCGCTCGAGCAGCGTCTTCTTGTTCACCTGGTAGGGAATCTCGTCGACGATGATGGCCTGGCGCTGACCGCGGTCGATTTCCTCGAAATGACACTTCGCCCGCATCACGACCTTGCCGCGGCCGGTGCGATAGCCCTCGCGCACGCCGTTCAGGCCATAGATGATCCCGGCGGTCGGGAAATCAGGCGCCGGAATGATCTCCATCAACTCGTCGATCGAGGCTTCAGGATTCCTCAGCAGGTGAAGGCAGGCATCGACCACCTCATTGAGGTTGTGGGGGGGGATGTTGGTGGCCATGCCCACGGCAATGCCAGCCGATCCATTGACCAGCAGGTTGGGCAGCCGGGTCGGCATGACCAGCGGCTCTTTCTCGGAGCCGTCGTAGTTGGGTCCGAAATCGACCGTGCCCTTGTCCAGATCGGCCAGCATCTCGTGGGCGATCTTGGACAGGCGGATCTCGGTGTATCGCATGGCGGCGGCGTTGTCGCCGTCGACCGAGCCGAAGTTGCCCTGACCATCGACCAGCATGTGGCGCAGTGAGAAATCCTGCGCCATCCGCACGATGGTGTCGTAGACGGCGGTATCGCCGTGGGGGTGGTACTTGCCGATGACGTCACCGACGATGCGCGCACTCTTCTTGTAGGGCCGGTTCCACTCGTTGCTCAGTTCGTGCATCGCGAACAGCACGCGCCGGTGCACGGGCTTGAGGCCGTCGCGGGCGTCGGGCAGGGCGCGCCCGACGATCACGCTCATTGCGTAATCAAGGTAAGAACGCCGCATCTCCTCTTCAAGGCTGATGGGCAGGGTTTCCTTGGCGAACTGGGTCATGCGGCGGCCGGGAAGGAGAGGGGGCGCAAGAGCGGGGCGGAGCCCCGATGCAGCGCACGAATCTCGGCGCATGCTTGCGGCAAGCCTTGGATTCTAGGTGTCCCCCGTTGTCGCAGAGGAACAACAGAACCCCCTCGGGGTCAGCACGGCGTGGGGGATGGCTTGTCGCTCTTGACCCCTGTGGCAGAATCTGTAGGAGAGATTAAGTGTCAATTTGTAACGCGCTTTTATCCAGTCCTGTTTTACAGCGGGCTCATGCTGCGCTACCGCGGCCAATACTCAGAGGAGAATCATGAACAAGTTCAACAAGCTTTCCGTGTTGTTCGCTACGGCCGTGGTCGCTTCGTCCAGCGCGATGGCGCAGGCCGGTTCGATCGACAACTGGCGCAATGTGGACGGCACCGCATGGAAGAACGGCAGCAACGAACTCTGCTGGCGCAACAACTCCTGGACGCCGGCCACCGCCCTGGAAGGCTGCGACGGAGCGCCTGCCAAGGCTGCCCCGCCGGCTCCGGCCCCCGCTCCCAAGCCCGCCCCCGCCGTGGTGCCGCCGGCCGCCCCGAAGCCCGCGCCCCCCGCGCCGCCGGCCCCGATGAGCGAGAAGGTGACCTACGCCGCCGACGCGTTCTTTGATTTCGACAAGGCCGTCCTCAAGGATGAAGGCAAGGCCAAGCTGGACGATCTGGTCAGCAAGATGCCCGGCATGAACCTCGAGGTCATCATCGCCGTCGGTCACACCGACTCGGTCGGTGCCGATGCGTACAACGACAAGCTGTCGCTGCGCCGCTCGGAAGCGGTCAAGGCCTATCTCGAGTCCAAGGGCGTCGAGAAGAACCGCATCTATACCGAAGGCAAGGGCGAGAAGCAGCCGGTCGCCGACAACAAGACCAAGGAAGGCCGTGCGAAGAACCGCCGCGTGGAGATCGAGGTTGTTGGCACCCGCGCCAAGAAGTAAGGCCCTCTGGCCCCGCGAAACCCCGCCTCGGCGGGGTTTTTCTTTTATGGCTTGCGGCATTCGTGGGCAAGGCCCCTCGGGGGTCGACCGCACTGGCCTTGGATAACATGTGGCGATGATGAATGCCGATCCCCAGGAACTCGCCAAGTTCAGCGAACTCGCCCACCGGTGGTGGGATCCCGACAGCGAATTCCGTCCGCTGCACCAGATCAACCCGCTGCGGCTGGAATGGATCGACCGGCTTGCACCCCTCCAGGGCCGGCGGGCCCTGGACGTGGGCTGTGGCGGCGGCATCCTCGCCGATGCCATGGCGCGCCGCGGTGCGGCGGTGCTGGGCATCGATCTCGCTGGCAAGGCCCTCAAGGTCGCGCAGCTCCATGCGCTCGAGGCGGGCACGCCCTCGATCCAGTATCGCGAGATCGCCGCCGAGGCGCTGGCCGAGGAGCAGCCTGGACAGTTCGACGTGGTGACCTGCATGGAGATGCTGGAGCATGTGCCTGACCCGGCCTCGGTTGTGCGGGCCTGCGCCACGCTGGCCCAGCCAGGTGGGCACGTGTTCTTCTCCACCCTCAACCGCAATCCCAAATCTTTCCTGTTCGCCATCGTGGGGGCGGAGTACATCCTCAAGCTGCTGCCGCGCGGCACCCACGAGTACGCCCGCTTCATCCGCCCGAGCGAGCTCGCGCGCTGGTGCCGCGAGGCCGGGCTGGAATTGGTCGCCACCCGGGGCATGGAATACAACCCCCTCACGCGGCGCTATTGGATGAGTGAGGACACCAGCGTCAACTACCTGTTTGCTTGCCGCAAGCCATGAGCGGCGGCCTGTTCATCGCCACCACAGCGCGGTTCACCGTGCGCGCCGTGCTCTTCGACCTTGACGGCACCCTGGCCGACACGGCGCCCGATCTGGGCGGGGCGCTCAACCGCATGCGGGCCCGGCGCGGGCTCGATGCCCTGCCCATCGAGTTGCTCCGGCCGGTGGCCTCCTCGGGCGCGCGGGGCATGTTGGCCGCAGGGCTCCAGGTCACTCC
The DNA here is from genome assembly GCA_903889735.1 of uncultured Methylibium sp. Lineage (GTDB taxonomy): Bacteria > Pseudomonadota > Gammaproteobacteria > Burkholderiales > Burkholderiaceae_C > Methylibium. Next base: position 779 of record CAISYQ010000405.1, on the reverse strand, counting down.
CGAAACACCCGGTTACGAGGCGCTGCGCGACGAGTTCCTGGCTGAGTACGAATCCGCGCTCGACCGCGACTCGGTGCTCTTCGACGGCGTGGCCGCCTGCCTGGCGGGTTTGCAGACCCAGGGCTTGCGCTGGGCGGTGGTCACCAACAAGGCGACCCGCTTCACCGGCCCGGTGCTGACCGGCCTGGGACTGAGCGCCGAGGTGGTGGTTTGCGGCGACACCACGCCGCACGCCAAGCCCCACCCGGCCCCGCTGCTGGAGGCCTGCAGCCGCCTGGGTGTGCGGGCCTCGGAGGCGATCTACGTCGGTGACGACCTGCGCGACATGCAGGCGGCCCGGGCCGCCGGGATGCCCGGGGTCGCGGCCGGCTACGGCTATCTCGGCGAGCGGGCCGACTTGAACGCCTGGGGGGCCGATGCGGTCATTGCCGCGCCCCTCGATCTGCTGGCGCTGCTCTGCGTTGCATCATGAACCGGGCTTTCCGCGCGCCGGCCGTTTGACGCCGCCCCCGACGTCCGATCAAACTCCAGACATGATGATGGATCCCGCCCCGCGATGACATCCCTCCATCACACCGCGGCGGCGTCGCAGTCCGGCAGCATCCATCGGCGCTGGATCCAGATCGCGGCCCTGGGGGCAGGCGTGGCCCTCTTCTGGACCGCCCTGGCGGGCTGGGCCCTGCCGCAGCTGCTCAAGCCACGCATCGAGGCCGCGGCGAGCCAGGCGCTCGGTGCGCCCTTCTCCATCGAGCGCCTCGAGATCGCGCCCTGGTCCCTGC
>CAISYQ010000404.1 GCA_903889735.1 uncultured Methylibium sp. | reverse complement strand
TGCCGGCGCGGTCGGCGCCTGAGCTGCCGCGCTGCATCGCTGGACAGCGTGGTGACCGACATGCTGCGCACACTGGAGCAGGCTGCCCTGGTCGATCAGCTGCAGGAGGAGAGCGCCGCGCACGAGCGGGCCCGGATTGGGCGTGACCTGCATGACAGCGCCATCCAGCCCTACCTCGGGCTCAAGTTCGCGGTCGAGGCGGCGGCGCAGCGCATCCCCCCCGACAACCCGGCCCGCGACGAGGTGGAGGCGTTGGCCGCCCTCGTGACCCAGGAGGTCGCGGCCTTGCGCGAGCTGATCTCCGGCATGCGCACCGGCCAGGGCGTGGGAGACGACGCGCTGATGCCGGCGGTGCGGCGCCAGGCGCGGCGTTTCACGGGGCTCTTCGGCATCGAGGTCCAGGTCGATGGTCCGGGCACGGTGGCCACTTCGCGCGCACTGGCCAGCGCGGTGGTGCACATGGTCAACGAGGCCCTGAACAACGTGAGAAAGCATGCGGGCGCGCAGCGCGTTTGGCTGCACCTCTCGGTCGATGCCGCCTACCTGCGCCTGAGCGTGCGCGACGACGGTGGCAGCCTGCGCGGACAAGCAGCCGCCGGGTTCCGGCCGGCCTCGCTCTGCGAGCGCGCTGCCGAGCTGGGGGGTTCCCTGGAGCTCGTCCACCCCGACGGCCTCGACACCGAGATCCTGATCCAGATCCCCTTGACACCCCTGTCCGCCCCGGAGTCCTCCCACCATGAATCCTGCTGGTAACGGCGATCGCATGTTCGGCCCCCTCGCTACCCAGGCATCGAGTGCCATCAGGGTGTTCCTGGCCGAGGATCACCACATCACGCTCTGGGGCCTGCGCCGCCTCATTGAGGGGGCCACGCCCCGCATGGAGGTGGTGGGGTCGGCCAGCACGAGGGAGGAGCTGCTCAACCACGATGGCGCGGCCCAGGCCGATGTGATCCTGCTCGACCTGGATCTGGCGGGCGAGGACATGGCGCTCGCGCTCACCAGCCTGCGCTTGCGCTGTCCAGGGCATGTGCTGGTGCTGACCGGTGCCGAGAACTCGGACCGGCAGCGCGCCGCGGTGATCAAGGGCGCGCGCGGCGTCGTGCACAAGTCGGAGCCTGCGGCGACCATCCTGCGCGCCATCGAGAAGGTCAGCCAAGGCGAGATCTGGCTGCACCGCGGACTCGTCGGGCAGGTTCTGGGCCTGCTCACCGACGACCGCCCCGGCTCGGGAACACGCCGGCCCGATCCGGACGCCGAGCGCATCGCCAGCCTCACCGGTCGCGAGCGCGAGATCGTGGGCGTCCTGGTCCGCAGCGCGAGTGCCAAGCTCATCAGCGTCGCCGACGAGCTGTGCATGAGCGAACACACCCTGCGCAATCACCTCACCAGCATCTACAGCAAGCTGTGCGTGCGTGGAAGGCTGGAGCTGCATGTCTTCGCCACCGCCCACGGGCTGGCTGCGGCAAGGCGGGCGGCCCCGCCCGGCAGGCTGCCGGGTGCTCCAGGGCCCGCGGCCGGGCACAGCCCCGACCGGTTGGCCCGCGCGGCTCCCTGACCCCCTGCGCCGAACTTTTTCGCAAAAAACGGCGGCAGGCCTGAAGAGGGCAGGAGAACGCCGGGCCGTGAGCCGGCCTGTGACTTCACACACGGCCCACCCATGAAGGCAATGGCAGGCGCCACAAAGGCGCGGCACTGGCCGGAGCAACGGGAGAAAGCTCCCGGCCTGAAGGGTCCAAGCTCCCCCCTGCCATGGCCGCAAGCTCCGTGGCGCGGCAGCGGACCGGTCCCTAGAGTCTGTGTCATGGATCGCCACCCCCACCCCTTCAAGGAACGGCTTCAGGACGAGGCCGGCGTCACCGCCATCGAGTACGGCC
>CAISYQ010000403.1 GCA_903889735.1 uncultured Methylibium sp. | reverse complement strand
ATCTAGCAGGCGACATCGGCGTCAGCCTGCTGGCGGCTGCGGGACTGTTGCTCGTCGGCGCGGCGCTGACCTTGCTGCAACGCCCCCTGCAGCAGCCCCCGCAACCAACCCGGTGACGGACCGGTGCGCACCCGTGCGGCGAAAGAGGCGAAAGCAGCCGCTGCGGAACGGAACTCACGGGCCACCTTGGCCGCTACAACTCACTGAGGAGAACTCATGACATCGCTGCGCATCTTTTCCTACCAACCCAACCCGAGGGTGTGGAAGGCAACCATCGCGGCGCGCCTCGGCGAGGTTGAAATCGAACTGCGCGGCGCCGCGCCCGAGGCTCTTGCCGACTGGCTGTGGGATTTCGACGCGCGACCGCTGACCGCGGCCGATCGTGCCGATGCATCGACTTTGCAGACCGGGAGGGTCGGCTTTGGCGGGACGCCATTGCGCAAGAGCGCCGCCTTCCTCGACGCCCACCCCTTCGGCACGGTACCGGCGGCATTCAGTCCCGACGGCGCAACCGGCATCTTCGAATCGAACAGCATCGCGCGAGCGGTTGCACGTCTTGGCACGGCGACGCTGTACGGGGCGGATGCCTACGAGGCGTCGCGCATCGACAGCTTCCTCGATGCGAGCCTGGTGTTCGGACGCGACACGCAGCCGTATCTGCTCGCCCTGCGCGGAGACACGGTCAATGCGGACATCCATGCCGGTGCCGCCGCAGCCGTCGCGACCTATCTCCGTGGAATCGAGCGCGCGTTGGCGCCAGCCCGTGACTACCTTGTCGGCAAGACCTTGAGCCTCGCCGATATCTGTTTCGCCTGTGAGCTGACCATGCTGTGGTGCGAACGCCCGCTTCGCGCCCGCCTCGCCGCCCTCGGCCTCACCCCTGCCCTGTCGGATGACTTCCGCCGCACTCACCCGCGCGCCGCCGATCATTTCGAACGTCTGCGCGCCCATCCCGCCTTTGCGCCAGACCTGGAGCCCTACCTCGCGCGACTCGAACGCAAGGCTTGAGTTCAACCGTGAGGCGCCCGCCATGACCGATTCCCGCCCTGCCTCGAGGGCCCCTGGTGCGGCGCCCGGGCACGGATGCCGCGGTTGCCAGATGCCCCGCGACCCGGCCATGCCCTGACCCTGGCCGCGCCCATCCCCGAGGATCCCCCCGGGGTGGGTGCCTGCATCGCTGCCAGCCCGGCGCGCCTGCCGGTGGACAGATTTCCCGACGCGGTCAGCGCTGCGGCAGGTCCTCGGCGGCCACCGCATCGGCCTGCTGACCCTGACGCTCCGCTTGAGCCTGCCTCAGGGCGGCCAGGTCGTCGCCCGTATCGATGTCCAGCAGCACGCCGGGGTCCGGCACCTCGACCCCCTGGGACGGGAAGCGCGCCAGCAGCCGCCGGGCGCCATCGTCCCCTGCGAGCTGGGCCAGTTCGGAATACATCTCGGTCCCGAACCCGACCGGGTGGCCGCGGCGGCCGCGGTGCTGCGCATAGACCACCAAATGGTGAGGCATCGCCTGCGCCACCGCCTGCAGCGTGTCGGGCTGCACCAAGGGCATGTCGCCGGGCAACACCAGCCAGCCGCGGGCATGGGGCCGGTGGGTGACGCCCGTGGCGATGGAGTAGCCCATGCCCAGCGGCTGCGCGCTCCTCAGGTCGCCGACCGCGGGGAGCGTGACGATGTCCTCATCGGCGACCCAGGTCGGCACCGCAGCCCTGAGGGCCGGCACCGTCACCAACAGCAGTGGCAGCCCGCTGCGCCGCACCTGGGCCAGGGTGGCACCGAGCACGGTCGAGTCGCCGAAGGCCTGCTCGAGCTTGTGGCCGCGACCGGCGGCTGCGGCGAGGAAGCGCAAACCGCCGCCAGCCGCCAGCACCAGAACCACCGGAAGCCCTGAATCCTTGAACACGATGCCCTCCCTCGTTCAATCTTGTCTACACCCCCGCATGCGCCGCGGGCCTTGGATTTCGCTGCAGCGCAGCAATCCTGCACCACCCACATGACACCGCGACTCGGCGGCAAGGAAAAGCGGGCACTTTCCCTAGGGTCCACCTTGCACTTTGACCGACTTGATCCCCCAGAAGGGGGGCCGACGGCGCTCCCCCTGCCCGGTCAGGTCGGGTGCCACCGCAGTCGCTGTCCCAAGGCGGAGCAACCTCCCCGGCACAACTGGCCTGGGCAGGCCTCGAAGCCTTGCCACACCCCGGGTCGCGCGAT
>CAISYQ010000402.1 GCA_903889735.1 uncultured Methylibium sp. | reverse complement strand
GGCGCGCACAGCACCTCGATGCTGCCGTCCTCGCCGGTGATCACGTCCTCGGCGCCGGCTTCGAGCGCGGCGCTCATGACCGCGTCCTCCGAGGTGCCGGGCGCGAACACGAACAGCCCGCAGTGCTTGAACTGGAAGGCCACCGAGCCCTCGGTGCCGAGGTTGCCACCGTACTTGCTGAAGGCGTGGCGCACCTCGGCCACGGTGCGCACCCGGTTGTCGGTCATGGTGTCGATGATCACCGCCGCGCCGCCGATGCCATAGCCCTCGTAGCGGATCTCCTCGTAGCTCACGCCTTCCTGGTTGCCCGTGGCCTTGTCGACGTTGTACTTGATGCGGTCGGCCGGCATGTTGGCGGCCTTGGCCTTGTCGATGGCCAGCCTCAGGCGCGGGTTCATGGAGGTGTCGCCGCCGCCCTGGCGCGCCGCGACCACGATCTCGCGCATGACCCGGGTCCAGATCTTGGCGCGCTTCTCGTCCTGGCGGCCCTTGCGATGCTGGATGTTGGCCCACTTGGAATGACCGGCCATTGTTTCTTTCTGGAAAGCTTAGGATTGGCCAGATTTTAGAGGACGCCCTCCCCTCCCGACGAAGGCACCGCACCGAGGCTCCCATGGCTGAACCCCTGCTCATCGCCCGGCATGGCGAGATCGAATGCGTCCTGCTGCCGGCGCTGGCCAACCGCCACGGCCTGATCACCGGCGCCACCGGTACCGGCAAGACCATCACCCTGCAGACGCTGGCCGAGGGATTCAGCCGCATCGGCGTGCCGGTCTTCCTGGCCGACGTCAAGGGCGACCTGACCGGCATCGCCCAGGCGGGCCACCTCGGTGACAAGCTCGCCCGGGTGCTGAAGGAGCGCGGCCTGGCGCCCCCCACCCCGCAGGCCTGCCCCGCCACGCTCTGGGACGTGTTCGGCGACCAGGGCCACCCGGTGCGCGCCACCGTCTCCGACATGGGGCCGCTGCTGCTCGGCCGCATGCTCGCGCTCAACGACACCCAGCAGGGCGTGCTCAGCCTGGTGTTCAAGATCGCCGACGACAGCGGCCTGCTGCTGCTCGACCTCAAGGACCTGCGCGCCATGCTCCAGCATGTGGGCGACAACGCCAAGCAGTTCCAGACCGAGTACGGCAACATCAGCGCGGCCTCGGTGGGTGCCATCCAGCGCGGGCTGATGCAGATCGAGGAGCAGGGCGGCGCCAGCTTCTTCGGCGAGCCCATGCTCGACATCGGCGACTTCATGCAGACGGTGGACGGCCACGGCGTGGTCAACATCCTCGCTGCCGACCGGCTGATGAACTCGCCCCGGCTCTACGCCACCTTCCTCCTGTGGATGCTCAGCGAGCTGTTCGAGACCCTGCCCGAGGTGGGTGACCTCGACAAACCCAAGCTGGTGTTCTTCTTCGACGAGGCCCACCTGCTCTTCAGCGACGCGCCCAAGGCGCTGGTGGAGCGGATCGAGCTGGTGGTGCGCCTGGTGCGCTCCAAGGGCGTGGGCGTGTACTTCGTGACCCAGAACCCGCTGGACATTCCCGACAGGGTGCTCGGGCAGCTGGGCAACCGGGTGCAGCACGCGCTGCGCGCCTTCACGCCGCGCGACCAGAAGGCCGTGAAGTCGGCGGCCGACACCATGCGCCCCAATCCCGGCCTGGACATCGGCGCGGCCATCACCGAGCTCGCCGTGGGCGAGGCGCTGGTCAGCCTGCTCGACGAAAAGGGCCGCCCGGGCATCACCCAGCGCGTGTTCGTCATGCCGCCGGGCAGCCAGATCGGCCCGATCACGCCGGCGCAGCGCCAGGCCCTGCGGGACGGCTCGCTGGTGGCGGGCGT
>CAISYQ010000401.1 GCA_903889735.1 uncultured Methylibium sp. | reverse complement strand
CGCGCCATGTCGTCCGGCGTGTTGACGGTGAAGAACAGGAAGAAGGTGAGCAGGTTCACGCCCAGCAGCACCAGGGCGCCGTAGGCCAGGCGACGCAGCAGGAAGGCGGTCATGGCGTGGTCCCGCCGGAGGCGATGACGCCCCGAGCGGTGCTGCGCTCACGCAGCCGGAAGCTGCGCAGCGCAAGGGCCACCAGCGCGGCCAGGGCCAGCAGGCCCAGGGCCACCGGCCACCAGATCGGTTGGTTCCACTCCTTCAGGCGGGCGACCCGGGTGGCGGTGTCCAGCCGCATGTAGCGGCCGGGGTCGCGGATCAGGACGGTGGGCCGGGCGTTGTGCAGCCAGCTCTGCACGGCCGACGAGGAGAAGGGGAAGTAGCCGAAGGACCAGGGCGCGTCTTGCTGCGTGAGGGCCACCATGCGGTCGATCACGGCCTGCTTCTCGGGGCCATCGTCCATGAGCTTGAGCCGCTGGAACAACTCGTCGAATTCGGGGTTGCCGTAGTTGGAGGTGTTCTCGCCATCGGCGCGGGTCTTGCCGTTGGGCCCGTAGAGCAGGAAGAGGAAGTTCTCGGCGTCCGGGTAATCGGCCAGCCAACCCAGCCAGTAGACCTGGTGCTTGCCCTTGCGGACCTTGTCCTGGAACTGGTTGTTGTCGGTGGCCCGCACCTCGAGCTGGATGCCGAGCTTGGCGAACTGCTTGACCACCCAGTCGATCTCGGACTTGCGCTCGGGCGTGGGCAGCGCATAGAAGTCGTAGTTGATGACCAGCGGTCGACCGGACTTGGCGTCACGGCCGTCGGGGTAGCCGGCCTCGGCCATGAGTCTCTTAGCATCCTCGACCGGGCGGCGCACCACCGTCTGGCCCTCGAGCCGGTGGGTCACCGGGTTGAGACCCTCGGGCGCGCCATGGCGCGAGCCGAAGATGCCGCCCGGGAGCGGGCCCATGGCGGTCTCGCCACCCTTCTTGGGGAAGACCTTGCTGTACTCCTCCCAGTCGATGGCGATCGAGATGGCCTGGCGCAGCTTGCGGTTCTTCTCCTGCTGCTCGGGGGTGTCGCCCTGGCCGATCACCGGGTCGAGCATGTTGAAGCCGATCAGCCAGCTGGTGATGTCGGTGAACTTCGGCAGGCGGAAGCCCTTGGCCAGGTAGTCGGCGCGCACCGCCTCGGAGTCCTGCATCTCGACGATGTAGTCGAGGCCGGTGTCGACCCGCTCGAAGACCTCCATGTCGAAATAGCCCTGGCGGAACTTGCCCTTCATGGGCACCGCCTCCTTCTCGACGGTGGAGACGATGGTGTCGATGAAGGGCGTGGGCTTGCCGCAGTCGTCGAGCAGGCCGGCTTCCTGGTCGCCGGGCATGCCCTCGCAGGGGTAGGGCTCGCCGCGGTAATGGGGGTTGCGCTGGAGGGTCATGCGCCGGTCCTGGACGAACTCGGTGAGCATGTAGGGCCCGGTGCCCACCGGCCAGCGGTCGAGCACGAGGTTGTGCTCGGCCATGCCCGGCTGGGCATAGAAAGCGTCGGCCTCCCAGGGGATGGGCGCCATGAAGGTCATGGACATCCAGTAGCTCCACTGCGGGTACTTGCCCTTGATGCGCACGCGCAGCACGTGCTTCTCGGGGGCGCTGGCGCCGGCCAGCGGCCAGCGGCGGAAGTCGAGAAAGGGCTTGTCCTGGCTGGCCGGATCCAGCCCCTGGCGCAACGTCTTGTCCTCGGCCTTGATCAGCTCGCCGTATTCCCTCAGCCCGACCACGTATTCCGAGAAGATGCCGTAGACCGGCGCGGTGATGCGGGTGGTGGCGTGGCGCTTGAGGGTGTAGACGAAGTCCTCGGCCACCATCTCGCGCGTGCCGCGGTGCTCGAAGTCCTGCGGCGTGCGCCGCTCGCCGAGCTCGCCGGGCTGCATGGCGTGGTAGCGGTAGCGGCCCTGCCCGTCCTGGGCGAAGGCCGGGTGCGGCTGGAACAGGATACCGGGCTTGATGGGGATGTCGTAGACGCTCTCGGCCACGGACTCGCCGGGCGTGTCGTCGGGCAGCGGTTGCCCGTCCTGGTCGAGGTAGCGGGGCTTGACGACCTCGGCCGCCGTCTTGGGCATGAGCTCGAAGGGCCGCTTGAGGTAGTGGTAGCCGTAGAGCGGCTCGTAGACCTGGTAGGTGGTGGGCGTGTCGTTGCTCCAGTAGGAGGCGACGGGGTCGAGATGGCGCGGCGTGCTCTCGATCATGGCCGTGAAAAGCGTGTTGGACTCGGCAGCGCCGCGCGGCAGCGGGCTGTTGTCGCAGGCGGTCAAGCCCGCGGCCAGCATCACCAGAGCGATCAGGGCAGCGGCCCGGACCGCCAATCCGGTCCAAGCCGACCGGCGACCACGTGAGCCGGCCGCCGAGCGGCGCGTCAAGGGCTGGGCGGGGATCGGGGCGACAAGCAGCGTGAGCAGCGGGGCGAGAAGCGGCGTCAACATCAGTGACCCCAGCCTAGCAGAACGTCGCGCCCCTGCACCCAGAGCGAACTGCGCCGCCCGACCGGCAGGCAGACCTTGGTCGGCACATGGCCGAAAGGCAATCCGGTGAGGATGGGCGTGCGGGTGAGGCTGCGCAGATGGGCCACGACGGTCTTGAGGGTGTAGCCACGGTCCAGCGGGGACTTGGGCGCCGCGCTGAAGTCGCCCAGCAGCACGGCGCGCTGGCGGTCCAGCACACCCGCCTGCTGCAGCTGCAGCAGGGCGCGCTCGGTGCGGTAGCTGGCCTCGTTGACATCCTCCAGGAACAGGATGCCGCCCTGGATGCGCGGCCAATGGGGCGTGCCCAGCAGCGCCAGCAGCACGGTGAGGTTGCCGCCCCAGAGCACGCCCCGCGCCTCGAGGCCGTCGAAGCCCGCCTCGGTGCGAAAACCCACGGCCTCGAGCTCGCCGCTCATGGCCTCGAGGAAGCAGGACTCGGTGATGTCGTCGACACCGCCCTGCTCCGGTCGGCGGCTGAAATCGTCATGCGCGAGCGGCCCGGCCCAGAGGCCCCCAAGGCCGCCCCCTGCCCCGTCGCCAGAGCCGCCGCCAGAGTCGCCGCTAGAGCCACCACCCGGGCCGCCTGCCCCCGATCCGGACCGGCTGCGGGCCGGGCCCGCCGGCAGCGCGCGGTGCGCGATCGCCGCCAGGTGCAGGGCCGTGAAATCGCTGTAGCCGACCCAGCGCGTGCCGCGCTCGATGCTGCGCGCGATGCGCGGCCAGTCGATGCCGTCGAGCAGCCGCGTCAGGCCGTAGCCACCGCGCAAGGCCAGGGCCACCGAGGGTGCCGCATCGGCCACGCGGTGCAGGGCGGCCAGCCGGCTGGCGTCGTCCCCCGCGAAGCGCTGGTGGCGGGCCAGCGCCGACGCATCGAGCGTGGCCTCGAAGCCCAGCCCGCGCAGGTGTCGAAGCGCCCGCCGCGCTGCAGCCGGCTCGGGCAGCACGCCCGAGGGAGAGAAGATCGTCAGGGTGTCACTCATGGCGACTGGGGCGGGGCACCAAGGGGCGCCGCATCGACCGGGCGTTGAGCCTCGCGCTCGCGGCGGGCCTCGGCGCGGCGCGTGGCAAAGAACTCGCGCAGCAGGTCGCCACAAGGCCCGGCCAGCACGCCGCCGGTCACGGTGGTCTGGTGGTTGAGCTGTGGATTCGCAAACAGGTCCACCACCGAGCCCGCCGCGCCGGTCTTGGGGTCGGGCGTGCCGAAGACCACGCGCTTGAAGCGGGCGTGCATCAGCGCCATCGCGCACATGGCGCAGGGCTCCAGGGTCACGTAGAGCTCGCAGTCG
>CAISYQ010000400.1 GCA_903889735.1 uncultured Methylibium sp. | reverse complement strand
GGGCCTCACCGAGGTGCAGACGTTCGAGCCGCGACATCGACAGCAGCTGGGTCACCAGCCGGCTCAAGCGCGCCAGACCCTGGCCGACCTTCTCGGAGGCGGGTGCTCCGCTCAGCTGGGCGGCGTCCCACTGGGCCTGCATGGCGGCCAGCGGCGTTCGCAGTTCGTGGGCGGCGTCGGCGGTGAAGCGGCGCTCGCGATCGAGCGTTTCGCGGGTGCGCGCCAGCAGCGTGTCCATGGCGTTCACCAGGGGCTGGAGGTCGGTCGGCAGGTCGTGCGACGACAGCGGGCGCAGGTCGTCGGGTGCGCGGCGGTCGATCTCATCGGTGAGTGCGCGCAGCGGTCGCAGCGCCTGGCGCACCGCCCCCGCCATGACCAGCAGCAGCAGCGGCAAGGTCAGCGCCCAGGGCAGCAGCTGACCGGCAATCAGGTCCCAGACCAGCTCGTTGCGCTCCGCCAGCACCTGCCCCACGGCCACCAGCCACTGCCCCGACTCGGCCTGCAGGTAGTAGACCCGCCAGGCCGAGCCATCGAGCATCACCTCTCGAAAGCCCGAGGCCTGGGGGTCCCTGGGCAGCAGCGCGCCCTCGCGGTCCACCAGCAGCAGGCGGCCGTCGCGGTTCCAGACGGCGATCGCCATGTCCTCGAGCTCGGCCTGCCCGCGCGGCCCCTGCGAGGCCTCGGCGATGGCGGGCTGCTCGATCGCATCCAGCGCCGCCAGCGGCAGGGTCGACTGCACCTGGCGGGCCAGGCGGATGAGCTGGGTGTCGAACAGCTCGTTGATCTCGGCGCGCGCGCGGCTCAGGTCGAACAGCAGCGCGCCCGCCCAGACCAGCGGCGCGCTCAGCAGCAGGAGCAGCATCATGCGGCGTTGCAGCGTCATCCCCGCTCTCCCTCCAGCGCCTCGGCCGGGCCCAGCGCATAGCCCACCCCGCGCACGGTGCGCACCAGCTTCGCATCGATCTTGCGGCGCAGGTGGTGCACATGCACCTCGAGCGCATTGCTGTCGATGTCCTGCTCAAAGGCGTAGAGCTTGTCCTGGATCAGGGCCCGCGACAGCACCCGCTGGGGGTTGGACAGCAGCAGCTCCAGCAGCGCGCTCTCGCGGGCCGTCAGCTCCACCGGCTCACCGCGCCAGCGCACCGTCTTGGAGGCCGGCTGGTACTCCAGGTCGCCATGGCGCCACAGCGGCTCGGGGCGTCCGCTGCTGCGGCGCAGGACGGCCCGGAGCCGGGCGGCGAGTTCGGCGGTTGCGATCGGCTTGACGAGGTAGTCGTCCGCGCCGCTGTCCAGACCGGCGATGCGCTGGTCCACGCCGTCGCGCGCCGTGAGGATCAGCACCGGCAGCTGCTCGGCCCGGCGCCGCCAGCGGCCCAGCCAGTGCAAGCCGTCGCGCCCCGGCAGCCCGAGGTCGAGGACGACGGCGTCATAGGGGGCGACTGCCAGCGCCGCATCGGCCTGCGCGCCATCGGTGAACCAGTCCACCGCGAAGCCCAGGGTCCGCAGGCCGGCGGCCAGGCCGTCACCGAGCAAGGGGTCGTCCTCGACGATCAGGATGCGCATGGGTCGGGCGGTGGCCGGGTGGCATGCATTCAGGGTTCCACGCGCAGCAGGCGCCCGGCGGACTCGTCGGTGAGCAGGTAGATCGCGCCGTCTGGGCCTTCGCGCACATCGCGGATGCGCTGGCCGAAGCGGTGGCGGTGTTCGCGCATGACGCGCGTGCCGTCGAGCTCCAGCCGCAGCAGCTGCTCGGCGCGCAGGGCGCCCACCAGCAGCTGGCCGCGCCAGCCCGGGTAGCGGGCGCTGGTGACGAAGGCCATGCCGCTCGGTCCGATCGAGGGCACCCAGTGGGTGAGGGGGGGCGTCACGCCCGCGCGCTCGCTGCCTTCGCCGATCGAAAGGCCCGTGACGTACTCGCGGCCGTAGGTGATCAGCGGCCAGCCATGGTCGGCCCCGGCGCGCACCCGGTTGAGCTCGTCGCCGCCCTGCGGTCCATGCTCATGGGCCCAGAGCTCGCCGGACGCGGGGTGGAGGGCCGCGCCCTGCACGTTGCGGTGGCCGATGCTCCAGATCTCGGGCAGGGCGCCGCGGCGGCCGGCGAAGGGGTTGCCGGGCGGCACGCCACCCTCATCGGTGATCCGCACGATCTTGCCGTGGTGGTTGTCCAGGGTCCGCGCGTCGTCGCGGCGGTCGTAGCGGTCGCCCAGGGTCACGAACAGCAGGCCGTCGCGGTCGAAGACCAGCCGCCCGCCGAAATGCGCCGTCGAGGCCACCTTCGGCTGCTGGCGGAAAATCACCTGCACCTCGGTGAGCGCCAGCGCGTCGAGGTCGAGCCGCCCGCGGGCCACCGCCGTGCTGTTGGTCCGCGGATCCGCCGCGGCCGCTTCGGCGTAGCTCCAGTAGACGAGCCGGTTCTCGGTGAAACGCGGGTGCAGGGCCACGTCGAGCAGGCCACCCTGGCCGCGCGCAGCCACCGGCGGCAGACCGCTGACCGGCGCCGAGACCCGGCCGGCGGTCGACACCACCCGCAGCCGGCCGGGCCGCTCGGTCACCAGCATGCGGCCGGTCTTCTCGAAGTCGGGCAGGAAGGCCAGCGACCAGGGACGCTCCAGGCCCTCGGCCACCACCGTGGTGCGCAGCGGCTCGGTGGGGATCTCGGCCGCGGCCGCCAGGCCTCCCAGGGCCGCGCTGAAGAGCAGGGCGCCGGCCCACCGGCAGCGCCGTCCAAGGCGGGCGGATCGAGGCGGTGGCGGGGAGGTTGGCAGCATGGCGGTCACTGTAGCGCCGCAGGCACGCCCCCACAGGGTCCTGACGTCCCTCATCCCGAAAGGCGTCTCAATCGGCCGATAGGGTGTCGCCGCAGCGGGTCCTTGTGGGGCCGCCTTGGTAACCGTACAGAGCCCGTACAGAGCCGCATACAGCGTATGAGCGTATGGGCGCGTACAAGGTAGCACGGCCCGTCCTTGACACGGGCGGATCAGGGCTCGACCGCCTCCACCACCATCTGGACCCGCTCGCGGCCCTGCCAGCTGTCGATGCTCAGGCGGTAGGCCAGCCGCACGCGGGCGGCCAGCGGCTCGGCGTGGCTGAACCAGATGGCCTCGCGCAGCTGACCGGCGTGGCGCAGCGTGAGCTTGAGGTGCTTCTCGCCGAGCAGCCGCTGCGAGACCACCTCGACCTCGTCGAAGAAGAGCGGCGCCTCGAAGGCCTGGCCCCAGACCTCCTGGTCCAGCGCCCGCACGGTCTCGGGGGCGAACCACTGAGCGTCGAGTGGGCCGTCGGTGAGCACGCGCCGCGCCAGGGTGGCGGCGTCCAGCCCCTCGCGGGCGACCTGCTCGAAGGCCTGGCCGAAGGTGGCGAAGTCGGCCTCCGCCAGCGTGGCGCCGGCCGCCATCGCGTGGCCGCCAAAGCGGCGGAGCAGGCCCGGGTGGCGCTTGCTGACCAGGTCGAGCGCGTCGCGCAGGTGGAAGCCCGCGATCGAGCGGCCCGAGCCCTTGAGCAGCCCGTCGCGGCCGCGGGCGAACACGAAGGCCGGACGGTGGAGGCGGTCCTTGAGCCGCGACGCGACGATGCCGACCACGCCTTCGTGGAAGCCGGGGTCGTAGAGGGCGAGCGCCGGGGGCGGATCGCCCGCGGGCATCAACGCGTCGAGCATGGACTCGGCCTGCTCGCGCATGCCGGTCTCGACCTCGCGCCGCTCGCGGTTGATCGCATCCAGCTGCTCGGCCAGTTCGGTGGCGCGCGCCGGGTCGTCGCTCATCAGGCACTCGATGCCCAGCGTCATGTTCTCCAGGCGACCGGCGGCATTGATCCGCGGGCCCAGGGCGAAGCCGAAATCGAAGCCGCTGGCCCGCGCCGGGTCGCGGCCGGCGGCGGCGAACAGGGCCGCCACGCCACGCTGCATGCGCCCGCTGCGGATGCGCTTGAGGCCCTGCATCACGAGCCGGCGGTTGTTGGCGTCGAGCTTCACCACATCGGCCACGGTGCCAAGCGCGACCAGGTCCAAAAGGGTGTCGAGCCGGGGCTGGTCGGCCGTGCCGTAGACGCCGCGCCCGCGCTGCTCGGCCCGGGTGGCCAGCAGCACGTAGAACATCACGCCCACGCCGGCCAGCGCCTTGCTCTCGAAGCCGCAGTCCGGCTGGTTGGGGTTGACGATCACGTCGGCGTCCGGCAGCACCACCGCCTGGGCGGCGCCGGCCGAGGCCGTCCCGAGCGCCGGGAGGTGGTGGTCGGTCACCAGCACCTGCAGGCCGCAGGCCCGGGCATGGGCCACGCCCTCCAGGCTGGCGATGCCGTTGTCCACGGTGACCAGCAGGTCGGGCCGCTGCTCAAGGGCGAGATCGACGATGGCGGGGGTCAGGCCGTAGCCATGCACCTGGCGGTCGGGCACCACATAGCCCAATGTGCCGGGCGCGGCCCCCAGCAGGGCCAGCCCGCGCAGCGCCACCGCGCAGGCGGTCGCACCGTCGCAGTCGTAGTCGGCCACGACGACGATGCGGCGCCGCTGGGCGATCGCGTCGGCCAGCAGCCGGCCGGCCTCGGCCGCGCCGCGCAGGCCGGCGGGTGGCAGCAGCCGGGCCAGCGAGTCGTCGAGCTGGGCCGCGGCCGTGATGCCGCGGCCGGCATAGAGGCGCGCGAGCAGCGGGTGGACGCCGGCCTGCTCCAGCGCCCAAGCGCTGCGGGGGGGGACATCGCGGATGGTGATCTGCATGGGATTCCTGGCGTTCGAGCGGCTTTCGAGCGGCGGTCGTGGAGCGGTCTGGCGGGCAGCGCGGAAGGCAGACTGACCGGGTCGGTCCACCCGGCCTGCGGCCACGGCCTCGGGCCGCGCGGCTACAGCGATTCCAGCAACGCGGCGGCCGGGCGGCGTTGCCAGCGGCTGCGCAGCGCCGACCACAGCCCGGCCGGGCGGCGCTCGAGATTCAGCGCGCGCCGCTCGCCGCAGAGACTCAGAGTCAGCGCGGGATCGCGGGCTTGCAGCGCGGCGTGCAGTGGCCCGGTGTCGAGGGCCTGCCAGGCAGCGGCCCAGGCCGGCCAGTCCTCCCGCAGGGCCGGGCCGCGCAGCGCCTCCAGGACCTGCGGCATCGCGCCGCTCAGCGGCTGGGCGGCGCCGCAACCACTGAGCCAGACGCTGTTGAGCGGCTCGCGGCCGGCGGCCTCGCGGGCCTCGTTGAGGGGGTGGCCATGCAGCAGCATCTGGACCTCGCTCAGCAGGCGCTGCAGGGCCCGCGTCCCAGGGTGGGCGGGCATCCACAGGTCGGGGTTGCGGCCGATCACCCGGTCGAGCGAGGCGGTGGGCAGCGCGGCCAGTGAAGCATGGGCCACGTACCAGCGCGTGGGCGCACCCCACTCGCAGCGCCAGCCTTCGCTCTCGAACAGCGGCCGCAGCGCCTCGAGATAGGCCCGCGATGTGTCCGCATCCAGTCCCAGCGCCTGGGGGTCGCCCATGGTCAGGTGCTCGCGCCCCAGCTGCCAGTGCACGGGGCTCAGCAGTCCCCAGGCGAGCGGGCCGGTGTCGATCCCGTCGGCCGCCGCCGCGTGCGCGGCCCAGGGCAGGGCGCCGTCGCCGCCTTGCCAGCCCAGAGCCTGGGCGATGACCTGCTCGTGGGGCGGCGTGAGCCGGTATTCGTCGCCGCCCTGCGGGTCGGTCATGCCTTCGCGGCCCGGGCCCGGCGGTCTCGCCTGGCGGGTGGGCGTGAGCTGCGCGAGCAGCCCGTTGAGTGCGGGCAGTCGCAGGCTGGCCAGAGCCGCCCGGCCGGCCTCGGACATCGGCGCGGCGAAGGGAATGACCAGGTGCATTTGCAGGATTATCCCGTCGGGCGATCGTCTAAACTGACTTGCGCCCTCATCGACCCGCGGACGCGACTCCCCCAGCCCATGAGCAGCATCACACCCTTCCCCGTCCTCTTCACCGGGAATTTCGAGCCCTGGCGCTGGCCAGTGCCGCCCTTTCCCTGGCACCACAAGGCAGCCCCTGCGGAGGGGATCCTGGCCTGCCGCCTCGAAGCCCGGGAGGGCGAGACGATCGAGGGTGAGATGACCGCGATCGACACGGCCTCGGGCCGGCTGCACTTCCGCGCGAATGCCCGCTCAACCGTCCATCCGTTGGCGTTCTCGCGCCTTCGGCGTGTGACCTTGCTCGAGCCGCTGGAGGGCAGCAAGGGCAGCCACGGCCTGCCCTTCGAGCGCTTGCCTGTTGCGGCCCACCAGCGACGCTACCGCATCCACCTGGTGGGTTCACAGGCCCTGCTGGAAGGGTTGACCCTCGGCCATGTCGAGACCGAGCAAGGCCTTTTCTTCTTCACGCCGACCCCGGACGACCAGGGCGTGCTGAGGGTGATGGTGCCGCGCGAGGCCTACGACAGCTTCGAGCTCGGGCTCACGGTCGAGGAGGTTGCCGCCGAGCAGTGGGTCGCCACCCCCGAGGCGCTGCTGCAGGCGGTGGCCGACCAGGCCCGCAAGCCGGTGCTGCAGATCGGCCAGTCGCTGCTGGAGCTGGGCTTCGTGACGGCCGAGCAGCTGCAGAACCTGTTGGAGGCGCCCTCCGCCGGGAAGCCCCTGGGCGAGCGCTTGGTGAGCTCGGGCCTGGTGACGCGCTCTCAGCTGCAGACCGCCCTGGCCTACAAGATGGGCTACCCCTTCGTCGACCTGAGCCGCTTCCCCATCGACCCGGACCTGGTGCGCTGCATTCCCTTCAAGCTGTGCGTCAAGGCCCGCTCGCTGCCCTTGATGCTCGACGGCAACCGACTGCTGATCGCCATGGACCGGCCCTCCCGGCTGGAGCTCCTGAAGGTTCAGCAGGCGGCGCTCGGCCAGACCTTCGTGCCGGTGCTGGCCTTTCGGGAGCAGTTGCTGGCAGCCTTCACCAAGCTCAATCCCCACGACATCTGGTCGGCCAACGAGCTGGGTGCGGTGGGATTCTCGGAAACCATCACCTGAGCCAGGGGTGGCGTTGCGCGGCTCCTGGCCGCCCACCGGCCTCCACCCCCCAACCACGCGCCCGCGCGCCCACCGCCGCGCGCCACTGCAGGACTGCTGACCATGGCCTTCTCCCTCGCCAAGATGCTGCTGGCCCTGAGCCTCCTGGGCTCGGCCCTCGCCCAGGCGGCCGAACCGGCGAAGTACCGCTTCTCGCCGGTCAACCAGTACGGCATCAACCTGACCGCCGAATACTGGAATCCGATCGTCGCCTATGTCGCCGAGAAGAGCGGCGTGCCCCTGGAGCTCAAGATTGGCCGAACCTCCGCCGACACCACCGCCTATGTGATCGCCCAGGAGGTGGAGTTCGTCTTCAGCAACCATCTCTTCAGCCCCGAGCGGGAGAAGATGGGCTGGAAGGTGTTCGGGCGCCGCGAGACACAGGCGATCTACAGCCAGATCGTGGTGCCCTCGGACTCCCCGGTCACCGAGCTGTCCCAGTTACAGGGTCAGGAGGTGGTGTTCGCCGGGCCAGAGGAGCTCGTCATCTACAAGTTTCCGTATGCGCACCTGTTGTCGAAGAACTTCGCGGTCAAGCCGGTGTTTGCAGGC
>CAISYQ010000399.1 GCA_903889735.1 uncultured Methylibium sp. | reverse complement strand
TGGCAATGGTGGCATCGTCGAGGTTCTTCTTCCAGTTGAAGGACGGGCTGCAGTTGTAGGCCAGCAGCTTGCCCGGGAACTTGGCGTGGATCGCGTCGGCGAAGGCCTTGGCGAAGGCCAGATCCGGCTTGCCGGTCTCGCACCAGATCAGGTCGGCGTACTCGGCATAGGCCAGGCCACGGCTGATGGACTGCTCCAAGCCGTTGCGGGACTTGAAGAAGCCCTCGACGGTGCGCTCGCCGGTCAGGAAAGGCTTGTCGTTGTCATCGACATCCGACGTGACCAGGTCGGCCGCTTCGGCATCGGTGCGGGCCAGGAGGATGGTGGGCGTGCCCATCACGTCGGCCGCCAGACGGGCGGCGATCAGCTTGGCCACGGCCTCGCGGGTGGGCACCAGCACCTTGCCGCCCATGTGGCCGCATTTCTTGACCGAGGCGAGTTGGTCCTCGAAGTGGACGCCGGCCGCGCCCGCGTCGATCATGGCCTTCATCAGCTCAAAGGCGTTCAGCACGCCGCCGAATCCGGCTTCAGCGTCGGCCACGATGGGGGCGAAGAAATCGGTGTCGTTCTTGCCCTCGCTCCACTGGATTTGGTCGGCGCGCTGGAAGGTCGCGTTGATTCGCTTGACGACCTTGGGCACCGAATCCACGGCATAGAGCGACTGGTCGGGGTACATCTCGCCGTTGCTGTTGGCGTCGCCGGCGACCTGCCAGCCGGAGAGGTAGATCGCCTTCAGGCCGGCCTTGACCTGCTGCATGGCCTGGTTGCCGGTCAGGGCGCCGAGCGAATTGACGAAGGGCTCGGTGTTGACCAGGTTCCACAGCTTCTCGGCGCCGCGCTTGGCCAGCGTGTGCTCGATCTGCAGGGATCCGCGCAGGCGAACCACGTCAGCGGCGCTGTAGCCGCGCTTGATGCCCTTCCAGCGTGGGTTCTCGGCCCAGTCCTTCTCCAAGGCGGCGATTTGCTGTTCGCGGGTCAGTGCAGTCATGAGGATGCTCCAGGGTGGGTTCGGAAGAAAAAACGACGGAAATCTAGTGCCGACAGCTTAGCAATGCCTGGGTCTTTTCGCAAACTTATGTCTTATAGAAGACTAATATGTTTCTTCAACGCTGACAAGCACTTGGCTCCGCGATCTCTCGATGTGAAATGACATCATTCACAATGAAAAATTTTGCGGCGCTGCAGCAACAGTATTTCTTGGGGTTGGTGTGAAAGCGCCGCCGGCCGCACAGCCGAGCGAGGCCCTGCGCTCACCGTTGGTCCGCAGCGGGCATGATGGCGGCATGACTCCATTTGCCTTCCTCTCCCAAGCCAGCTTCCTGAGGACCCCACTCAACGATCCGGCCCGCCCCTTTGCCGTGGCCGGGCTGGCCTGGGACGGTGCCGTGACCCACCGCCCCGGCGCGCGCATGGCCCCACGTGCCATCCGTGAGGCGAGCCACATGCTGTGCGATGGCATCCACCCCTTCTTCAACACGAGCCCGGTCGATCTTCTGACCGACCTCGGGGACCTGCCGCTGCCCAACACCAGCCTCGAGGGCATGCGCCAGGCGATGGCGCCCCAGGTGGCGCAGATGATCCGCACGCACCACATGGCCTGGCTCGGCGGTGACCACTCGGTCACCCTGCCGCTGCTGCGCGCCTACCGTGCCTGGTTGGGCCGCCCGCTCGCGGTGATCCACTTCGACGCTCACTGCGACACCTGGGAGGATCACTTCGGCGAACCCAGCGGACATGGCACTTGGGTCTACGAGGCCATCCAGGAGGGGCTGGTGGTGAAGGAATGCTTCACGCAGCTGGGCATCCGCTCGGCCGGCGAGCGCGCGGCGCGCGAGTACGTGAAGGACCAGGGCGGTCAGATCTTCACCGCACGGGATCTCCGCGGCCTCGAAAGCCCGGCCCAGCTCGCACCGGTGCTCACCGCAATCCGCGAGCGCCTGCGCGCCCACGGCAACCCGCCCGTCTACCTGAGCCTGGACATCGACTGCCTGGACCCGGCGTTCGCGCCCGGCACCGGCACGCCCGAGCCGGGCGGCCTGAGCACGGCCCAGGTGCTGACGGTGCTGGAAGAGCTCGCCGACCTCCACCTCGTTGGCATGGACTGCGTCGAGGTTTCCCCACCGTACGACCATGCGGAACTGAGCAGCCAGGCTGCCGCGGTCTTTGTCTGGACCTACCTCTGCGGGCGGGTCGCCCGCGCCGCGGCCGCCTGATGGGCCGAGCCGCGCGGCGGACGGCGCGAAAGCCGGGGCCGCAGTGGCAACAAGAGCGGCAACAAAAGCGGCGACAGCAGCGGCAGAAGAAGGCAAAGCAGCGCCCCGACCCCCAGCCAGGGCCGCAGATCGAGCACAGCCGGTGCGGCGTGGGCGAGCTTGTCGCTGGAGAGCGCCTCGAGCAACAGCACCTCGTCGCCCAGCCTCTGGTAGGACAAACCGGTCTCGCCCGCCAGCAGCCGCAGGTAGTCCTCGCGCAGGGATGACAGATGCTCGGCGCCCGGTGTCACGCCCGGCAAGGGACGCGCCTGGGCCTCTTCGGGATCGACCATCTGCTCGCCGCCGACGCTGCCGCCCCGACCCAGGCTGCGCGGATCGACCTGCAGCACCTCGTTGGCGCCCCACAGGCCCTGGGGGTTGCCGGAAGGGTCGAACTTCGGGATGGGCAGCAACACATCCCCGCCCACGCCGACGATGAGTCCGCGGATCTCGCCCCGCTCGACCGTGAAGCTGGGCCGGTAGCGGGCATTGACCGGGGGCGACTCATGACCGTCGGTCAGGAACAGCAGCGCCGGCTTGCCCGTGAGCGCCTTGACGGTTTCCATGCCGCTGTTGATGCCCTTGGCCACCTCGCTCGCCCCGGCCCAGGACATGCGACCGTCCATCTGCGCGAGCGTGCCCAGGAGCTCCTGCTGGTGCTGACAGACCTCGATGGGGGCCAGCAGCAGGAAGGTCCGGTACTCGGCAAAGATCGCCAGGCCCAGCCGCGATCCGCAGGGCAGGCGCCTCACCAGCCCCGCGAGCCGGGCCTTGGCCTCGCTCAGGCGGGAGACGGGCTTGTCGCCTGAGCGGCCGTCGAGCACGTTCATGCTCTGGGTGATGTCCACCACCGCCATCGCATCGACCTGCAACCGCGTCACCGGCAGGCCCGGGCGCAGCAAGGCCGCACCGAGCAGCAGCGCCGCGAGCAGCAGCGGCAGCGCGTCGCGTCGCGCGCGCAACGCGACCAAGGCCGCGCCAGCGCGGCGGAAGAGACCCGGCACCGAGGTCAAGGCAGGCCCTGCGGCACGCCGCGGATCGTGATCGCGGCGCGCTCGGCATCGTTGCGCGGCCCGCCGATGGCGGCGGTCTCGTCTTCCGGGTCGGGCTGCAGCCGCTGGGCTCGCTCATGGTTGTAGCGGGCGTCCCAGTGGCCGGGATCGGCACGCAGCACATCGCGGTAGCCCTGCTTGGCCAGCTCGATGAGCGCCACCGCCTGGCCCGCGCCCTCGGCTTCGCGCAGGCGCTCGGCCTGTCGCATCAGCAGGTTGGCGTTGTTGTAGCGCGCTGCGTTGGCGAGTGCCGGGTCCTTGAAGAGCGTGCGGTAGAGCGCCAAGGCCCCCTCGAAGTCGTTGGCGGCCGCCAGCTCGCGGGCGCGGGCGAAACGCAGCGTGGGCGACTTCATCACCTGCTCGAGCGGCAGCTGGGCCACCCCGCCCGCCGCTGCCAAGGCGTCGTCCTGTGCCAGGCGCCACCAGCTGCCGCCGGCCAGCGCCATGGCGGCCAGGCACAGCGCCAGCGCCATGAAAAGGGCCCGCAGCCGCGTGCGGGGGGAGAGCCGCGGAGATCTCAACGCCATGACTTCAGCTCCAGCAACTTGCCCACCAACAGACCCAGCACGAGCAACAGCGCAGCGCCCCAGGCCCAGGGTGTGAGGTCCTGGCGGGGGACGATGTCCCGGTAGCTGATCGGCAGGTTCTCCAGGCGGGAAACGTCGGCCAGCGCGCGCTTGAGGGCCTCGGTGTCCTCGGCCTCGTAGGCCCGGTAGGGCACGCCGATGCCGCCCAGGAATCGGTGCAGGAAGTATTCCGGGGCGGTCTCACCGTTGGCCATTGCGGCGTCCTCGGCCCTCAGCCCGGGGCTGCGGTGAGAGCGGATGTAGATCCAGTAGATGCCGACGCGGTACTGGCGGGCCAGGCGGGCGATGTCCTCGCGGCGCTCGGGCTCGATCACATCCCCTCCGTCGGACACCAGCATCAGGATGCGCGAGCCGGTATAGGGCCGCTCCCGGAAGAGGTCGAGCGCGTCGAGCATGGCCAGGCCGATGTCGGTTTCGGCCAGGCCCCGCCCCACCTGCCCGGCGGCGATGGCCGACTGCACCGCCTCGGGCTTCTCGGTGAAGGCCAGCGCGCGGATGGGCAGGGTGCTGAAGGCCAGCATCGCGAAACGGTCGTCAGGTCGCTGGGCGGCGAAATCGGCCAGCAGGTCGCGCGCGACCTGCTGCTTGGTGGGCCGCTTCTTGTCGCTGGACTCACGCCCGACGTTGTAGCTGAAGAGCGTGGGCTGCTGCTGGCTGTTGGCGCTGCTGACGAAGATCTGGTCCATGCTGCGGCTGCGGTCCACCAGCATCACGATCTCGGCGCCCTGCCCCACCTGATCAACCTCATAGGCCGGGCGGTAGCAGCCCGCGCTGCCGATCACCAACGCCACCACCGCCAGCGAGGCGGCAGCGCGCAGCGCCAGGTCCAGCACCTCGGAGGCGGGATCGGGCGGCAGCAGTTCCCCCCAGGACCAGCGCAGCGCCTCGCGCGGCCGCTGCCACCAAGGCAGCAGGGCCAGCGGCAGCGCCAGCAGGAGCCAGGGGTGGTCGAAGTCGAGCATCGCGCTCATGGTGTGCGTCTCAGGCGGTACCGCGCTCGACCTCGCGCAGCGCCCGGGCGAGGTCGAGCAGCGCTTGCAGCTCACGGTGGGCGACGGTGGTTTGATCCGGATCCTCGGCCCCGGCGGCAGCCTCGGTGGAAAAGGCCTGGGCAGCCGCGGCATCGGCAGCGGCCACGGTTGCCGGGGTTCCATTCCCGCTGGCAAAGAAAGCCCGCCGAGAGCCGGCGAAGAAGCGGTGCAGATCGTCGCGAAGCGGCGCGTAACGGGGCATCGCGGCCAGGAAATCATCGACCGAGGCCTCGAACAACACCCGGCCGGCGGTTTCGTTCAGTGCCGCGTGCAGGCGCCGCGTGACGCGCAGGCAACCGGCCGCATCACCTGTCAGCGCACCACGGCGGCGTTCGACCTTCAGTTCCTGCCAGGCCAGCCCGAAAGGTCGAAGGCGCCGGCCCCACCAGGGCAGTCCGATGTGCAGCATCGCCAGCCAGCCTGCGATCGCCAGCGCCAGCGCGCCGGCCAAGGCAAGCACCACACGCTGCAGCCGGGTGTCGGCCGGCGGGGGCGGCAGGTCGGGCCGCAACTCCCCCAGGCCATGGCGGGGCGAGGCCGCCTCGGGGCCGAGCGGCGCCACGGCCAGCGGCCAGGGATCGATGCGCAGCTCTTCGCTGCGACCGCCACCCTCGAATCGCAGTTTCAGCGTGGGCAGATCGAAGACGCGGGCCGCCACGGGGGCGGCGAACACCTGGAAATCGAGCACCAAGCTCAGCTGGGTCCCGCCGTCAATCCGCTGCTCGCTGCGCCGGATGGTGCGCAGCTCCAGCGACGAACCAATGCGGCCCACGGCCGGCAAGGACTCCGGGTCCAGGCCCAGCCCGGACGGCACGTCGACGAGGACGACACGGCTCACGAGGTCACCCGCCTGATAGCCGAAGGCCCGGGGCTCCTGTGTCGTCGCACTCAGCTCCAGGGGGGCTGCGCCCGACGCGGCGGCGGCCAGGCCCAGCAGAACGGCCATTGCGATGCGGACTCTTGGGCTCATGAAGAAATCGGTGATGGGGGACGAAGCGAACGGCGGGGTGGGTGATGGAGATCAGTGGTGAACAGCGGCGGTGGCAGTCTGTGGTGTTTTGGCGTTGATCAGCGGTGAAAGTGGGCGGTGACCGCCTCGGCGTCGAAGCCATCCAGCAGCTTCAGCGGGCGCAGGCGGTGGCGGCGGAACAGGCCCTCGAGCGTGGACTGTCGGGCCTGGAGGCGCTCGGCCCATCGCGCGCGCAAGGCGGGGCGCAGCCACAGCAGGCGCCGGCGGCCGGTCTCGGCATCGGTGAGCGGCGCGAGACCGGTGCGGGCGGCCGGAAGCTCGAGCTCAGCGCGGTCCCAAAGCAGAACCGGCACCACCTCATGCTGCGACAGCGACCTCAGCACCCGGTCCAGGTCATCGATGGGCAGGTGGAAGTCGGACAGCAGGAACACCATCGAGCGCTGCCGGCGCAGCATGCGGTGGGCATCGGTCAGCCCGACCGCGCTGCGCCCCTGGGGGTCGAAGGCCCGCAGCCGGCGTGCCAGACCGACGCCCGCTCCGCGCGAACGCACCAGCGGCATGAACCAGTCCTTGCGCACCGCGTCGTCGCAGCCCACGAAACCGAAGGCATCGCCGGTGCGCCAGGCCGACCAGGCCAGCGCCTCGGTGAAATCGGCCAGCACGTCCATGCGCCGCCGCTCGCCCACATAGCCCATCGAGGCCGAGAGGTCGGCCACCGCATAGACGGGGATCGCCTTGCGCTCACTGGCCAGCCGCACCAGCCACTGGCCGAGCGGGTCGCGCAGGCTGGCGAGCAGGTCCAGGCGGCGCGCGTCGGGGGCGTCCTGCAGCGGCACATGGCTGCGGAATTCCTGGCCGCTGTCGCCCAGGCGGCTGCGGTGGTGTCCTGGGAAATGCCCGAGCGCCGGCTGGGCGCTGCGGTAGACGAACTCCCTCAAGCGAGCCTCCTCCCAGCGCCAGGGACGGCAGGCGGGGCGGCCTCAAGCATCGATCCATCCCGCCACCCACGCAACCCTGCAGCTGACGGCTCGGCGCGCGGCCGCAAGGCGCCCATCGTTGCCACCGGGCGTCTCATGGCGCCGCCACCCGCTCCAGCATGCCGCGCATCAGGGCGGCCACGATCTCCGGACGGCGCAGCTCGTAGACCGGCTGCAGGCACAGGCGGTGGGCGATGGTCTCGACGAACACCTCGCGAAGGTCTTCCGGCGTCAGGTAGTCGCGGCCCGCCAGCCAGGCCGTCACGCGCGCCGCCCGCATCAGCTGGCTCATGCCCCTTGGGCTGGCGCCGGCCAGGATCACCTCGGCCGCCTCGGCCTCGTTCAGGTCGAGTCCGTCCAGGCGCACACCGTACTCGGCCGGCACCGCGGTGGCCCGCCACAGGTGCAGCGCATAGTCTTGCAGGGCGGGTGTGGCCTGCACACCACGCTGGATGGCCGACGCCACGTCGCCGAGCTCCCGGTAGGGCAGCAGGCCCGCGGGCAGGCGCTCGATCAATGCGTCGGCATCGTGGAAGCGGGGGTCGAACATCAGCGCCCGGCGGTCGTCCGCCGACTCCGGCGGCTCGATGGTCACCTCCATCATGAAGCGGTCACGCGCCGCGGAGGAGATCTCGAAGGTCTCCTCCCGCTCCACGCGGTTGCGGTCGGCAAACACCAGCAGGTGGGGGAGCTTGAACTCGCGGTTGAAGGCGTTCAGGCTTCGCTCGGCCATCACCCGCAGCAGCAGCGCGTGCACCTGCGGCCGGGCGCGGTTGATCTCGTTGAAGAAGAACAGCGCCAGTTCCTCGCCATGCTGGGTCAGCGGGCCGGGGTCGATGGCGGGCCGTCCGTCGGCGCCGATGTGCGTGTGATAGATGAGGTCATTGGGCATCAGGTCGATCGTGCCCTCGGCTCGCGCGAAGGAGCCACCGATCAGCCGCGCAAAGGCGCGCAGCAAGGTGGTCTTGCCCACGCCCACATCGCCCTGCAGCAGCACATGGCCGCGCGCGAACACGGCGGTGGTCACCAGCCGGATGACCCGCGACTGCCCGATCACCACCCGGGCGGCCTGGGCCTCCAGATCGAGGGCGCGGCTTCGCCAATCGGCCAGCAGGGCGTCTTGTCGGTCCATGGAAAGTCTTTGCTCCGTAGAAAGCCCAAAAAATGCACAGAAAAACAAGCGCGAGGCTGGTCCGCGAAAGCAGGGACCGCACCGTCACACCTCAGTGTGCCGCCCTGACCGCGCGCCACGCGAAACCAGTCATGTGCTGAAACCGCCCGCAGCTTAACGCCCGCCGTCAAACCTCCAGCGCCGTGGTCTTCTTGACCGTGCGCAGCACCAGCATGGAGTTGGAGCGCAGCACCCCGGGCAGCCGCATCAGGACCTCGCGGTGGAAGCGCTCGAGGTCGGCCGCATCCCGGTAGGTGAAGCGGATCAGGTAGTCGTTGGTCCCGGCGACGTAGTAACAGTCAAGGATCGAGGGAATGTCGCAGACGGCGCGCTCAAAGGTCTCGATGGCCGGCATCGTCAGCCGCTCCAGGTTGACGATGGTGTAGCTGGTGCCGGGCTGCCCCACGGCCTTGGGATCGACCAGCGCCACATAGCGCGCGATCACGCCCTCGTCCTCCAGGCGCTTGACCCGGCGCAGGCAGGCCGAGGCCGAGAGGTGGACGCGTTGCGCCAGCTCGAGGTTGGAAACACGGCCGTCGCCCTGGAGCTCGCGCAGGATGGACCGGTCGGTGGCGTCCAGAGACGCATCGGATTGCCTTGGGGTCATCGGAGTCGCAATTTAATTGCTTTTGGTGCCAATATTCTCGAACTATTGACCATTTTGGACTCAACTGAGCTGCTGTTGCGCAAGCACATTGCGCCGCATGGCGTCTAGACTTCCCCCGCAGGCGCGCTGCGCTGAGCAGCGCCTCCCGACCGATGGAAGGAACCCGATCGATGAGCGCCCCCCTCGATGCCTACTGGATGCCGTTCACCGCGAACCGGCAGTTCAAGCAAGCCCCCCGCCTGGTGGCCCGCGCCGATGGCATGCACTTCTGGACGCCCGAGGGCCGCCAGATCCTGGATGGCGTCGCCGGCCTGTGGTGCGTGAATGCCGGTCACGCCCGGCCGCGGATCGTGCAGGCCATCCAGCAGCAGGCCGCAGAACTCGACTTCGCCCCGCCTTTCAACATGGGCCACCCCAAGGCCTTCGAGCTGGCCGAGCGCCTGGTCGAGCTCACCCCACCGGGCCTGGACAAGGTGTTCTACACCAACTCCGGCTCGGAGTCGGTCGAGACGGCCCTCAAGATGGCGCTGGCCTACCACCGCGTGCGGGGCGATGGCGCGCGCACCCGGCTGATCGGCCGCGAGCGGGGCTATCACGGCGTCAATTTCGGCGGCATCTCGGTGGGTGGCATGGTCGGCAACCGCAAGATGTTCGGCCACCTGCTGGCGGGCGTGGACCATCTGCGCCACACCCACGACCCGGTGCGCAACGCTTTCTCGATCGGCCAACCGGCCCATGGGGCCGAACTCGCCGACGACCTGGAACGGATGGTCGCGCTGCACGATGCCAGCACCATTGCCGCGGTGATCGTCGAGCCGGTGGCCGGCTCCACTGGTGTTCTGATCCCGCCCAAGGGCTACCTGCAGCGCCTGCGCCAGATCTGCGACCGCCACGACATCCTGCTGATCTTCGACGAGGTCATCACCGGCTTCGGCCGCATTGGCACGCCCTTCGCTGCCCAACGCTTCGGCGTCGTGCCCGACCTGATGACGGTGGCCAAGGGCCTGACCAACGGCTGCGTGCCGATGGGTGCGGTGTTCGCCACCCGGGCGGTCCACGACACCTTCATGAACGGCCCCGAACACCTGATCGAGTTCTTCCACGGCTACACCTACTCCGGCCACCCGCTGGCCTGCGCCGCGGCGCTGGGCACGCTGGACACCTACGCCGAGGAGGGCCTGCTGACCCGCGCCGCCGAGCTGGAAGGCTTCTTCGGCGAGGCCCTGCGCAGCCTGAGGGACCTGCCCCATGTGATCGACATCCGCCACATCGGGCTGGTGGGCGGCATCGAGCTCGCCCCCATCGAGGGCCAGCCGACCCAGCGCGCCTTCAAGGTCTTTCTCGACTGCTGGGAGCGGGGCGTGCTCGTGCGCACCACCGGCGACACGGTGGCGCTGTCGCCGCCGCTGATCATCGACAAACAGCACATCGAGCAGATCATCGAGGTGCTGGCCGGGGCGATCCGGCGCGCGGCCTGAAACGCATTGGGGCGCCCCCCGCGGCGGCCCGTCCATCACAACCGCCCGGCCCCCGAACCCCCAGAATCGCCGGCACCGAAGCCCCGCATGTCCTTCCTGCAAGCCGATGAGGCGCTGAACCGCGACTCCTACTACGAGGCGACCGCGCCCCGCAGCGAGGCCCATCCCGCGCTACAGGGCGACACCGAGGCCGACGTGGCCATCGTCGGGGGCGGCCTGGCCGGACTCTCGGCCGCGATCGAGCTGGCCGACCGCGGCTTCAGCGTGGTGCTGCTCGAGGCCCAGAGAATCGGCCACGGCGCCTCGGGACGCAACGGTGGCCAGGCCATCCACGGCCTGGCCTGCGACCAAGACGAGATCGAGCGCCAACTGGGGCTGGACGAAGCCCGGCGGGTGTGGTCGATGTCGATCGAGGCCCTGGACCTGGTCCGCGCCCGCTGCGCCCGCTTCGCCATCGACTGCGACTGGCAAGACGGTTATCTCGGGCTGGCGGTGAACGCCCGCAAGGCGCGCGCGCTGCAGGCCTGGCGCGACCGCATGGACCGCGTCTATGGCGACCCGATGGCATGGATAGCCCCGCAGGATTTGCCCGGCTGGATTGCGAGCCCGCGTTACCACAGCGGCATCCACGACCCCCGCTCCGGTCACCTCCATCCACTGAAATACACCCTGGGCCTGGCCCGGGCGGCGCGGTCGCTGGGCGTTCGCATTCACGAGCAGTCGGCGGTCACGGCGCTGGTGCAGGGTGCGTCCGGTGTCTCCGGCCCGTCAGGGCCGGCGACGTTGCTGCGCACCCGCCTGGGCAGCGTGCGGGCGCGGCAGGTGCTGCTGGCGGGCAATGTCTACCTGCGGGAGCTCGCCCCGCAGATCGCCCCGGGCTTGAGCGCCCGCATCATGCCGGTCGGCACCTACATCGTCTGCTCGGCGCCACTGGCGCCTGCGGCCTGCGACGCGCTGATCCCGTCGCGCTCGGCGGTTTGCGACACCAATTTCGTGCTCGACTATTTCCGTCCGACCGCCGACCACCGCCTGCTCTTCGGCGGCCGCGTCAGCTACAGCACGGTGACGCCGGCCAACCTCGCCGGGGTGATGCGCCAGCGCATGGTCGAGACCTTCCCGCAGCTCGCCGCCACGCCGGTAGAGCATGCCTGGGGCGGGTTCGTCGACATCTCGATGAACCGCGCCCCCGATTTCGGACGCCTCCCGGCCGCTCAAGGCAGCGGCCACGTCTACTACCTGCAGGGCTTCTCCGGCCACGGCCTGGCGCTGACCGGACTGGCCGGCAAGCTGGTGGCCGAGGCCATGGCGGGTGACGCCAGCCGCTTCGACGTCTTCGCCCGGCTGAAGCACCGCAAATTTCCGGGTGGGCGGCTGCTGCGCACGCCGGCGCTGGTGCTGGGCATGGCTTACTATCGTTTGAGAGATGCGCTCTGAGGCCCCGACCCCCATGAACCGCACCCCCCACCCCCTGCCGCACCAGCGACCCGTCGTGCTGGTACCCGCCTGCAACCGGATGATCGGCCACCACCCCTTCCATGTTGCCGGGCAGAAATACGTCGATGCCGTGAGGCTGGCCGGGTGCCTGCCGCTGGTCGTGCCCCAGGCCGGGCCCCATGAGGTGGAGGAGCTGCTGGCGCTGGCCGACGGCGTGTTCCTGACGGGATCGCCGAGCAACGTGCACCCACGGCATTTCGACGAGGTGGTGCACGACACCGCCCTGCCGCTCGACCCGGTGCGCGACGACTGGACACTGCCGCTGATCCCCCGCGCGCTGGCCTTGGGCGTGCCCCTGCTGGCCATCTGCCGCGGCTTCCAGGAGGTCAACGTGGCCTTGGGCGGCTCACTGCACCAGACGGTGCACGCCCAGACCGGGCTGCGGGATCACCGGGCTGATGCCAGCCTGCCCGTGGAAGTTCAATACGGTCCGGCCCATGGCGTGCGGGTGCTGACCGGCGGGTTGTTGGAAGCCCTGCTGGGCGCGAGCGAATTCCAGGTCAACAGCCTGCATGGCCAGGGTGTGGCCCGCCTGGCGAGCAGGCTGCGGGCTGAGGCGGTGGCGCCCGACGGCGTGATCGAGGCTTTCACCGCCCCGGCCGCACCCGGCTTCAACCTCGGCGTGCAGTGGCACCCCGAGTGGCAGGCGCGCGAGAACCCGGTGTCGATGAAGCTGCTGCGGGCCTTCGGCGATGCCTGCCGCGCTTTCCGCGAGATGAACCGCGAGACCGTCCGCGAACGGCCCCGAGTGCCCTAGGTCCCTGCCGCCCCGCCCACCCGGCGGGAAACCGGATGCAACCGCGCGCCGCGTCACAACCCAAGAGCGCGCAGCAACAAGACAGGTGACTCAATGGTGGTCCGCGACAACTTCACATTCAGCGAACTCGAACAGTGGCTCAATGAGCGCCGCGTGACGGAGATCGAGTGCCTCGTGCCCGACCTCACCGGCGTGGCGCGCGGCAAGATCCTGCCGCGCCAGAAATTCACCGAGGACCGCGGCATGCGGCTGCCCGAGGCGGTGGTCGCCATGGGGGTGACCGGTGAATTCCCCGAGGAAGGCCCCTATTACGACGTCATCAGCCCGACCGACCAGGACATGCACCTGCGGCCCGACCCGAGCACCGTGCGCATCGTCCCCTGGGCGACCGATCCCACCGCGCAGGTGATCCATGACTGCTTCGACCGCGACGGCAAGCTGGTGCCCTTCGCGCCCCGGTCGGTGCTGCGACGGGTCTGCGATCTCTATGACGCCGAGGGCTGGGAGCCGGTGGTGGCCCCCGAGCTGGAGTTCTACCTCGTGGCGCGCAACGCCGACCCCAACGTGCCGCTGAAGGCCCCCATCGGCCGCAGCGGCCGGGCCGAGACCTCGCGCCAGGCCTACTCGATCGACGCGGTCAACGAGTTCGACCCGCTGTTCGAGGACGTCTACGACTACTGCGAGAAGATGCAGCTCAATGTCGACACGCTGATCCACGAGGTCGGGGCCGGGCAGATGGAGATCAATTTCTTCCACGCCCATCCGCTGGGTCTGGCCGATGAGGTGTTCTTCTTCAAGCGCACCGTGCGCGAGGCGGCG
>CAISYQ010000398.1 GCA_903889735.1 uncultured Methylibium sp. | reverse complement strand
GGGTCGGCCATGCGCGGGGACTTCGACAAATACCTGGGCGAGCAGGGCCCGGAGAAGATCAAGGCCATCCTCGACAAGTGGATGCAATGAGCTCGCTCGACTGAACGGTCTGGCGCTGCTGCGCCGTGGATTTTTTCGCGCTCCTGCTGGAGCTGGCGCAGGGTGTGACCTATACCGTGCTGGTCACGCTCTGTTGCGCGACCGCCGGGCTGGTCACCGGACTGCTCGTCGCTGGGCTGCGGAGGCTGAAACTGCCATGGCTGGGGTGGCTGCTCGATGCCTACACCTTCGTCTTTCGAGGCGTTCCGGTCCTGGTGCTGCTGTTCCTCGTCTACTTTGGCCTGCCCAGCCTGGGTCTGAGGGTGGCGCCACTGCTGGCCATGGTGCTCAGCCTCGGACTGGTGACCGGCGCCTATCTGGCCGAGGTGTTTCGGGGCGCGCTCGATTCGGTCGATCCGGCCGAAATCCTGGCCGCCGAGGCCATGGGCCTGAGCCGCTTGCAGATCCTGGGTTCGATCGAATTCCCCCAGATGCTTCGGCTGGCCGTGCCCGGCATGGTCAACGAACTCACCACGGTGCTGAAGTACTCGCCATTCGCCTACACGGTGGGCATCCCCGAGATCACCAAGCAGGCGATGGCGCTGGCCGCCACCACCCTGCGCGGCATCGAGATCTACCTGGCGGTGGGAGTCCTGTATTTTGCGATCTACCGCCTCTCGCTCGTCGGCGTGCGCCTGATCGAGCGGCGCTACCGCGTGCCGGGTCTGGCACCGCCGTGATGCCCCTGCCGCCGTCCCTTTCCAGGAACCCACCGTGGCGCTGATCGAGCTGCAAGAGGTCGTCAAGCGCTTCGACGAACGCCCGGTGCTCGCCGGCGTCAACCTCCAGGTGGACGAGGGCGACATCAAGGTGGTGATGGGCCCGTCGGGCTGCGGCAAGTCGACCCTGCTGCGGTGTATCAACCGGCTGATCGAACCCACCTCGGGATCGATCCGCTTTCGCGGGCAGGAAATCACCGGCCCGGACGTCGACCTGCAGGCGCTGCGCCAGGGCATCGGCTTCGTGTTCCAGCAGTTCGCGCTGTACCGGCACCTGAGCGTGCTCGACAACGTCACGCTGGCGCTGCGCAAGCTGCGCGGCTGCAAGCGCGCGCAAGCCGAGGCGCGGGCGCTGCATGAGTTGGACCGCCTGGGCCTGTCCGCCCAGCGCGACCAGTTCCCCGCGCAGATCTCGGGCGGACAGAAGCAGCGCGTGGCGCTGGCCCGGGCGCTGGCCATGGACCCGGCGGTGGTGTTTTTCGACGAACCCACCTCGGCGCTCGATCCGCTGATGTCGCGCGAGGTGGCCAGCCTGATCAACACGCTGCGTCGCGACAAGGTGACCGTGCTGTGCGTCACGCACGACCTGGCGCTGGCGCAGGAGATCGCCGAACGGGTGGTGTTCCTGGACCAGGGCGTGGTGCGCGCCGAAGACAGCATCGCGCGGCTGTCGCGGCACGACGACGATGCCCGCATCCGCGACTTCTTCCGCCGGGAAGGTCCTGCGTCGTGAGCGACGGGGCGGCCTTCAGCCGCGACCTGGTCGAGCAGTGGCCGCTGATCGCCAGCGGTCTCGGCCAGACCCTGCTGCTGGCGGCCGTGGTCAGCTTCACCGGCCTGCTGGGCGGTATCGGGGTGCTGTACCTCAGCCTCAGCCGCAGTCCCCTGGTGCGCTGGCTGACCCGGGCCTACATCTCGTTCTTCGTCGGCATGCCCTTGATCGTGCTGCTCTTCCTCATGTACTACGGCCTGCCGCAATGGGGCGTGAAAATGTCCCCGTTCGCAGTGGCGGTGGTGGGCTTCACCTTCAATGTCGCGGCCTACAACGCGGCCTACCTGGGCACCGCCTGCAACGGTCTCGATCAAGCCGAACTCGACGCCGCGCGCGCCCAGGGCTTCGGCCACGGGCAGCTGTTCCGGCTGCTCATCCTGCCGCAGGTGCTGCGCCTGTCGGTGCCGGCCCTGACCAACCAGGTGATCCTCAACCTCAAGGACACCTCGGTGGCCTTCTTGATCCAGTACACCGAGTTCTTCGCGCGGGTGCAGGAGCTGGCGTCCACCAACTTCCAGTTCTTCAAGGCCTATGCGTTCGCCGCAGGGGTGTACCTGGCGTGCGTGTGGGTCGTCGTGCGGGCCGCCCGAGCGCTGGAGCGGCGGGTGCTGATCCCGGGCATGGGCCTCTAGCGCTGGGGCTCGCGGGTCTGTCTGCCCGGGCCCCGCGGCGCTCCTAGGGATTCACCCAGAGGTTCAGGGTTTTCTCTGAGCTTCTCTATGGGACAAGACAGTGTGCACGGTGGCCCAATACAGGGGCACGACGGCGTCGCTATCGTGACTGTCCCGCTGCGGCGTTCGACGGATGATTCTGACGACACCGCCGCCACCGCCCGAACCGGATCGAACCGGCCCACACCCAGGAGACCCACATGCTGAAGCCCAAGATCAAGGAAGAGTACGTGCAGATGGACCAGGTGGACTGGAAGCCTTTCCCCGAGGCTTTCTCCACCGGCGGCATCCGCTGGAAGCTGCTGCACGTGTCCCCCGAGGTGGGCGCCTGGACGGCGATCTTCGATTGCCCGCCCAATTCGTCCTTCGCGGCGCACTTCCACGTCGGCCCGGGTGAGTATTTCCTGACCAAGGGCAAGATGGACCTGCGTGGCGGCAAGGATGTCGGCGGTGAGACCGCCGTGGCGCCGGGCTACGGCTACGAGTCGGCCAATGCCCGCCACGACAAGACCGAGTTTCCCGTGCCGAGCGAGTTCTACATGACCTTCCAGGGCCCGCTGACCTTCATCAAGCCCGATGGCTCGCCGATCGCGGTGATCGGCTGGGAAGAGGCCCAGGGCGCCTGGGCCGCCACCTGAAGCCGCGCCGGCCCGCCGCCTTCGCGGGTCGGCCTGAACACCGCGCGCGGCATCGCTGCGCGCCCGGCCCCGCAGCGATGCGAGGCCCGCAGACCCCCTCACCTTCGACAAGGCAAAACATGTTCATTTCCCGCGCGAAAACGATCGCCAGGCAGGCCGGCGCGGCCTTGGCCGCCGTGATGATGCTGGCCGGCGTCACCGCCGCCACCGCCGCCGACGAGACCGGCAAGGACTGGCCCGGCTACCACGGCGACTGGCGCGGTTGGCGCTACAGCCCGCTGGAGCAGATCAACCGCGCCAACGTCAAGAAGCTCAAAGTTGCCTGGATCCACCAGCCTGGCGAGATCACGCAGGGTCTGCAGGCCAGCCCGGTGGTGCTTGACGGCATCCTGTACTACAGCTCGTCCAACAACCGCACCTTCGCGGTCGAGGCGGCGACCGGCCAGCAGATCTGGCAGCACATCCCCGAACTCGACGAGATCCAGGAGCGCTCGATCTTCGGCTTCTACAACCGCGGCGTGTCGGTCGGCCGGGGCAAGGTCTTCATTGGCGCCTCCGACGGCCACCTCATCGCGCTGGACCAGAAGACCGGCAAGCAGCTCTGGAAGACCAAGCTCACCGATCCCAAGGCCTGCCACGGCTGCAACTTCACCTCACCGCCCATCCTGGCCGGCAGCGTGCTCATCGCCGGGCCGACCGGCGGCGACCTGGCGCAGCGCGGCAAGATCTACGCGGTCAAGGCCGATACCGGCGAGCGCGTCTGGACCTTCGACACGATCAAGGACGACCCCAAGAGCTGGCCGGGCGAGACCGGCAAGATCGGCGGCGGCGGCGGCTGGTTGCCCGGACAGTACGACGAGAAGAACAACACCTTCTTCATCGGAACGTCCAACCCGGCACCCGACTTCAACATCGCCAACCGGGCCGGCGACAACCTCTACACGTCCACCGTGCTGGCGCTCGAACCCGAAACCGGCAAGATCAAGTGGCACCACCAGGAAGTGCCGAACGACGCCTGGGACTTTGACTCTCCCTACGAGTTCGTGATGCTCGAGAAGGACGGCAAGGACCTGATGATGCACCTCAACAAGGGGGGCTTCGTCTACGTCTATGACCGCAAGACCGGCGCGATCCAAGACGTCTGGAAATTCGCCGACGGCGTGAACTGGATCAAGGGGGTCGACCCCAAGACCGGTGCCCTGATCGGTCGCCGCGAACCCCAGCCCGGCAAGCCGGAGGTGTTCTGCCCCTCGGCGCTGGGCGCACGCAGCTGGAACGCGGGGGCCTACAGCCCCAAGGCGAAACTCTGGTTTTCCAACGCCTTCGAGCTCTGCAACCGCATCACGGTGGGTGAGCAGAAAGTCGAGCAGCTGGCGTTCTCGCAAGCCTATTTCGACATCAGCGAAATGCAGATGACCTCCCCGCCCGGCAAGAAGGCGAGCTCGCGGCTGGTGGCCCACGACCCGTTGACCGGCAAGGAAGCCTGGCGGATCAACTTCGAGGTGCCGGGCCTGGCCCATGTGCTGGCCACCGGCGGCGGTCTGGTCTTCAACGGCGACCCGCGCGGCATCCTCTCCGCCTATGACGACCGCACCGGCAAGGAGCTGTGGAAGTTCAATGTCGGCTCGGGCATGCGCGGTGGCATCGCCAGCTACTCGGCGGGCGGCAAGCAGTACATCGTGGCCGCCACCGGCTTCGGCTCACTCTTCCCGGGCTTCGCCTCGGGCGTGTGGCCTGAGTTCAAAGACGTTCGCGGAGGCGCTGCGCTGATCGCCTTCACGATCGACTGATCCCTGACCCGCTTTGAGCCATCTGGCGGGGCGTGTTGCACGCCCCGCCTTTCCATTTCTGAAGGTGCATTCATGAATTCGATCCAGAACCGGCGGCGCTCGCAGCTGCCGGCGTGGTGGGCCGGCGCCTGCCTCGTTGCAGCGGCCACAGTTGTGGGCGCGCAGGACGCCCCCAAGGTCCCCGATGCACAGCAACTGCTCGATCCGCAGTGGATCCAGGAAGGCCGCGGCAAGTTCATCCAGACCTGCGGTTACTGCCACGGACCCGAGGGGGATTCGGGCAAGCACCGGCCCTTTCGCGAGCGTGTCGACTGGGACCCGGCCGCCATCCACAGCGTGATCGCCAACGGCCGGCGCCGTGGCGCCAACGTCATGCCTGCCTGGAAGGACGCCCTGTCGGACGACGAGATCTGGCGCATCACCGCCTACATCCGCTCGCTCAGCGGTCAGGTGAAGCCGACCCCCTGACCCGCCTCTGCCTGCTGGTCGCTGGAATCCCAAGTTGTCCAGCCTGTCCAGCCGCCGCCCGAGGGGGACGCCGGCATGGTGCCCGCCCTCCGGGCCCGCGCCGTGGAGAGGTGATGCAGGGGTTGGCCGCATGGTTTCCCCGCGGTGGCCGAGTCCTTCGGCCGACTTAAGCTCGGCCCGTGGCCGGCGCCCCCCACAGGCCGGCCCGGAGACGCATCCGATGACAGCGAAGCTTCAAACAACGGCGGTGCCACGCGAGGCCATGCCCTGGTGGTCGATCGCGGAGGTGGCGGCGGCGGAACGCACCGAGGCCTGGGAGGACACGCTCGCCAGCAACTATCGCCAGTGGGAGGTGCCCACCCGGGTCGAGGCGGGCTTCACGGCGCAGCTGCGCCACCGGGACATCGCCGGCCTGCGGGTGGTCGAGTGCATCTGCGACCCTTGTCACGGCCGCCGGCTCGAGCAGCATGTCAGCCGCGACGACGCCGCCTACATCGGGGTGCAGATCACCAAGTCGGGCCGCGAGTGCTTTCGCCGTGGCGACCAGACCCAATGGGTGGGACCCGGCGACCTCGTCAT
Source organism: uncultured Methylibium sp. (assembly GCA_903889735.1). Classification (GTDB taxonomy): domain Bacteria; phylum Pseudomonadota; class Gammaproteobacteria; order Burkholderiales; family Burkholderiaceae_C; genus Methylibium. The sequence goes on along the minus strand of CAISYQ010000398.1, from coordinate 4,959 downwards.
CTGGACCAGCGACCAACCGACCGAGTTCACGGTGACCGAGCGGCTGCACAAGGTCTCGCTGATCCTCCCCTGGAACGACCTGCGCGACCGGCTGCCCCGCAACGGTCACTTCCACGGCAGCGTGCTGGACAGCCGCTCGGGCATCGGCGCGGTCCTCTATTCACACATCGAGGCGCTGGCGCGGCAGCTCGACATGCTCGAGAGCGGCGATCTCTGCGCCGTGCGGCGGGCCACCTGCGAGCTGCTGACCGCCGCGATGTCCGGGGGCATCGACCCCGCCGCACAGCCGCTGTCCCAGCAGTACCTGCGGCGGCTGCAGGACTATGTGCTGGGCCACCTGCAGGACGAATGCCTGTCGCCGACGGGCATCGCCCAGGCCCACCACATCTCGCCGCGCTACCTGCACCTGCTGTTTGCGCAGACCGGCCAGAGCGTGTCGGCCTACATCCGCCAGCAGCGTCTGGAGCGCTGCCGCGATACCCTGAAGAACCCCGCCCACCGCGAGCGCAGCGTGGCCGAGATCGCCTACCAATGGGGCTTCAGCGATCCGGCGCACTTCAGCCGCGTCTACAAGCAGCAGTTCGGGCAGACGCCGGGAGAGCAGCGCCGGTGAAGGCCGGGCCGCCGCCGGCTCCATGGCGCTGACGCTGACCGGGCCGGTCCACAGCGAGCTGCTGATCCGCAAGAGTCGCTTCATCGGCTGTGTGGAGCCGGTGGCGGGGCGGGCCGAGGCGCAGGCCCGCGTGGCCGGCTTGCGACGCCAGCATCCGGGCGCGGCCCATGTCTGCTGGGCCCTGCTGGCCGGTGGCGATTCGGCCGCGGTCGACGACGGCGAGCCCGGCGGCACCGCCGGACGGCCGATGCTGGAGGTGCTGCGCCACCAAGACCTGGAGGGCGTGCTCGCCACGGTGGTGAGGTACTTCGGTGGCGTGAAGCTTGGCGCCGGCGGGCTGCTGCGCGCCTACACCGACGCCGTGGCGCAGGCCCTGCTCGGCGCGACCAAACTGCCCCTGCAACGCCGGCTCACCCTGCGCTGCGCGGCCCCCTATGCCATGGAGGGCTGGCTGCGCCGCGAGCTCGAGGCCGCCGGCGCCAGCGACCTGCAGGTGAGCCACGGCATGGCGGTGGAGCTGAGCTTCAGCCTGCCCGAGACGGCCGCCGCGCCGCTGACCGCCCGGCTCAACGAGGGCGGACAAGGACGGTTGGTGTGGGGGGCCTGAGGGGATGCGCCACTCAGGTGGGGCGGCCAGAAGCGGCGCGAACCCAGGCGGCTTGCGCGGGTCGCCCGTCTGAATCAGCGCGGCTCACAGAGGCCGGCGGCACCGGGCAGAGGGCACCGGGCAGCGAGAAGTTGCGCTGGCGGGCCTGGCCCACCCCGCTCAGCCCGCTCCAGCCAGCATCTGCGCACCCAGCGCCTCGGCCACCTCGATCCCGTCGACCCCGGCCGACATGATGCCGCCCGCATAGCCGGCGCCCTCGCCCGCCGGGTAGAGGCCGCGCACGTTGAGGCTCTGGAAATCCTTGCCGCGGGTGATGCGCAGCGGCGAGGAGGTGCGTGTCTCCACGCCGGTGAGCACCGCATCGGGCATGGCGAAGCCCTTGATCTGCCGCTCGAAAGCCGGCAGGGCCTCCCGGATGGCCTGCAAGGCGTAGTCCGGCAGGCTGGGGCGGTCGGGGTCGGCCAGGTCGGTGAGCGTCACGCCGGGCTGGTAGGACGGCAGCACGCCACCCAGCGCCGTGCTGCGGCGGCCGGCGACGAAATCACCCAGCAGCTGACCCGGCGCCCGGTAGCCACCGCCGCCGAGCTCGAAGGCGCGTGACTCCCACAAGCGCTGGAAGGCGATGCCGTCGAGCGGGTTGACCGGGCCATCGGCGCGGCCGTCCTGGCGGTAGTCCTGGGGCGAGATGCCGACGACGATGCCGGCATTGGCGTTGCGCTCGTTGCGCGAGTACTGGCTCATGCCGTTGGTGACCACCCGCCCGGGCACGGAGGTGGCGGCGACCACCGTACCACCCGGGCACATGCAGAAGCTGTAGACCGCGCGGCCATTGCCGGCATGGTGGACCAGCTTGTAGTCGGCCGCGCCCAGCAGGGGGTGGCCGGCCTGGGTGCCGAAGCGGGCGCGGTCGATCAGGCCCTGGGGATGCTCGACCCGGTAGCCGATCGAGAAGGGCTTGGCCTCCATGAAGACGCCGCGCCCGTGCAGCATCGCGAAGCTGTCGCGTGCGCTGTGGCCCAGCGCCAGCACCACATGGTCGGCGCGCAGCACCTCGCCCGAGTCCAGCGTGAGGCCGCGGACCTGGCCGCCCTCGATGCGCACGTCGGTCACCCGCGCCCGGAAGCGGATCTCGCCGCCCAGGGCCTCGATGTCGGCGCGCATCTTCTCGACCATGCCGACCAGCCGGAAGGTGCCGACATGGGGCTTGCTGACGTAGAGGATCTCCTCGGGCGCACCGGCCTTCACGAACTCGGTCAACACCTTGCGCGTGAGGTGGCGCGGATCGCTGATCTGGCTCCAGAGCTTGCCGTCGGAGAAGGTGCCGGCGCCGCCCTCGCCGAACTGCACGTTCGACTCCGGATCCAGCACGCCCTGGCGCCACAGGCCCCAGGTGTCCTTGGTGCGCTCGCGCACCGGCTTGCCGCGCTCGAGCACGATGGGTCTGAGGCCCATCTGCGCCAGGATCAGCGCCGCGAAGATGCCGCAGGGGCCGAAGCCCACGACCACCGGCCGGGGTCGGCCGGTGGCATGGAAATCGGCCGGCGCATGGCCGACGAAGCGGTAGCGGGTGTCCGGCGTGGGCCGCACATGGGCGTCGGCGGCGTGGCGCTCGAGCACCGCCGCCTCATCGGTCAGTTCGCAATCGACCGTGTAGGTGAGCACGATCGCCGACTTGCGGCGTGCATCGTAGGCGCGCTTGAAGACGGTGAAACCGAGGAGCTCGGCCTCGGGCAGCCCGAGCCGGCCGACGACCGCTTGACGCAGGGCGTCCGCGGGGTGGTCCAGCGGCAGGCGCAGTTCGGTGATCCGCAGCATCGGTGGAATTGTCGGACCGAAACGGGCGCCGCATCACCGCCCGCAGGAGGGTCAGCTACGCGCTGCCTGGCTCCGTGACGAGGGAATCACCCTCTCACGCCCATGCGGGGGGAAAGCGGCGCCTCAACGCACGCAAGCCCGCGGCGCAACGCCGTGGCGGCGCGAGCGGGCGGCGGCGCCTGATGGCGCGGGGGGCTGGGGTGGCGGCGCCTGAGGGCACCGCGGACCTCAGCCGCCCTTCTTCGCGCGCTTGCCGGGGTTCTTCTTGCTGCGGGTGTGGGAGCCGCGCTCCAGGCTCACCTTCTGGCCGTGCCCGGCGGTGTAGGCGGTTCCGGCGGCCGCTTGGGGGCGGGGGGTGGCGCGGCGGTCGGCTTCGGTGACGATCTTGTTGCCCATGAGGGACTCCGGTGGTCGAATCACAAAACCCGCGATTAGGCCACAAAGCGGGGCGCCGCCCGAAAAACTCTTGGGTGCCCAGCGGTTATTGCCGACAGCCACCCGCCGTACGGCACGCCAGCGGGGAGGGGCCAGCCCGCGGGTTTTGCATGATTCGCCCGGCGGCGCTGGTCGCCGATCATTCACGCGCGGCCCGCTGAAAGGTCGCCCGCACGCCGTATCCTCCTGTCGCAACCCGCCCATCACCGGAACCACCATGACCGCACCCCAAGTCGTCAGCGAAGTCGCCCTGGACAACAGCTTCCAGGGCGACACCATCCAGATCTGCGTCGTCAGCCGAGACATCCATCGCACCATGGCCGGCATGGCGCAGCTGGGCATCGGCCCCTGGCGTCTGTATGAATTCGGCCCGGGCACCGTGACCGACCAGACCTACATGGGCCAGCCGGCGAGCTACAAGATGAAGCTCGCGCTCGCCTTCTCCGGCAACATGATGTGGGAGATCATCGAACCGGTGACCGGCCCGAACATCTATGAGGATTTCCTGCGCGACCATGGCGAAGGCATCCACCACGTCGGTCAGGGCTGCAACAACATTCCCTATGCCGAGCGCGTGGCCACCTACAAGGCTCGCGGCCTGCAGCTGATCCAGTCGGGCACTTGGGCGGGGCGCGTGCCTTATGCCTACTTCGGCACCGAAGGCTTGATCTCCACCACCGTCGAGATCTTCGACATCCCGGCCGACTTCGTCATGCCCGAGCCGCTGGAGTGGTACCCGGCCAAGCCCTGATGGACTGACCCAGCCCCGCGCCGCGGGGCTGGGCTTGTGAGGCCTCAGCCGCCCAGCACCGCCGCCAGCGCCTCGGCGGTGCGGTCGACATTGGCCGTGCTCAGGCCCGAGACACACAGCCGCCCCGAGCGCACCAGGTAGACCGCGTGCTGCTCGCGCAGCGCGTCAACCTGCGCGGCGCTCAGGCCGGTGTAGCTGAACATGCCCCGCTGCGTGAGCAGGTAGCCGAAGTCGCCGCCCGGCAGGCGCGCGGCCAACGCGGCATGGAGGGCGCGGCGCATCGCGATCATGCGGTCGCGCATCGCCGCCACCTCGGTCTCCCAGAGCGCGCGCAGATCGGCGTCGCCCAGCACATGGGCGACGATCTTCGCCGCGTGGATGCCGGGGCTCGAGTAGTTGCGGCGCACGGTGAACTTGAGCTGGCCCAGCACCAGCGCCGCCTCGGCCGCGTCGGCACAAACCACCGACAGCGCACCGCAGCGCTCGCCGTAGACGCTCATGCTCTTGGAGAAGGAGTTGGCAACGAAGAAGCTCAGGCCCGCATCGGCCAGCGCCCGCACCGCAAAAGCATCCTGCTCGATGTCGTCGCCGAAGCCCTGGTAAGCCAGATCGAGGTAGGGCAGCAGCTCGCGCTCGCGCAGCACCGGAATCAACTGTTCCCATTGCGCCCGGGAGAGGTCGACCCCGGTCGGGTTGTGGCAACAGGCGTGCAGCAGCACGATGCTGCGAGCGGGCAGG
>CAISYQ010000397.1 GCA_903889735.1 uncultured Methylibium sp. | reverse complement strand
CGTTGCGGCCTGAAAGAAACCGTGGTCTTCGCCGACAAGCTGCTGCAAAACGGCTTCCGTCTGGCGACCAAGGCCGGCATCTCCATCGCGGTGGACGACATGCTGGTGCCGCCGCAAAAGGCCGAGATCATCGGCCGCGCCGAGAAGGAAGTGAAAGAGATCGAGCAGCAGTACGTCTCGGGTCTGGTCACCTCCGGTGAGCGTTACAACAAGGTGGTGGACATCTGGGGTAAGGCTGGCGACGAAGTCTCCAAGGTCATGATGGCCCAGCTGGCCAAGGAAAAGACCACCGACCGTCACGGCAAGGAAGTGGACCAGGAGTCGTTCAACTCCATCTACATGATGGCCGACTCCGGTGCGCGCGGCTCAGCGGCCCAGATTCGCCAGCTGGCGGGTATGCGGGGCCTGATGGCCAAGCCGGACGGCTCCATCATCGAGACGCCCATCAAGGCGAACTTCCGCGATGGTCTGAACGTGCTGGAGTACTTCATTTCCACCCACGGCGCACGAAAAGGCCTGGCTGACACCGCCTTGAAAACCGCCAACTCGGGCTACCTGACCCGCCGTCTGGTCGACGTGACCCAGGATCTGGTCGTCACCGAGCTGGACTGCGGCACCCACGACGGCTCGCTGATGCGCGCCATCGTCGAGGGCGGCGAAGTAATCGAATCGCTTCGCGACCGCATCCTGGGCCGCACCGCAGCCGAGGACATCCTGCATCCGGAAAACCGCTCGGTCATGGCTGCCGCAGGCGCCATGCTGGACGAAGACCTGCTTGATGAGCTGGAGTCTGCCGGCGTCGACGAGGTCAAGGTTCGCACCGCACTGACCTGTGAAACCCGTTTTGGCCTGTGCGCCATGTGCTATGGCCGTGACCTGGGTCGCGGCGGTCTGGTGAACAACGGTGAAGCTGTCGGCGTGATTGCCGCGCAGTCGATCGGCGAGCCGGGCACCCAGCTCACCATGCGCACTTTCCACATCGGTGGCGCCGCATCGCGTGCGGCCATCGCGTCCAGCGTGGAAGCCAAGTCCAGCGGCTTGATTGGCTTCAACGCGACGATGCGTTACGTGACCAACACCAAGGGCGAACTGGTGGTGATCGCCCGCTCCGGCGAGATCGTCATCCATGACGAGCATGGCCGCGAGCGCGAGCGCCACAAGGTTCCTTATGGCGCAACGCTCACCGTCAAGGCGGACCAGCCCATCAAGGCCGGTACTGTGCTTGCCAACTGGGACCCGCTGACGCGACCCATCATCACCGAGTTTGCCGGCCAGTCGAAGTTTGAGAACGTCGAAGAAGGGCTGACCGTGGCCCGCCAGGTTGACGAGGTGACCGGTCTGTCGACGCTGGTGGTGATCGACCCCAAGCGCCGTGGCGCTGCCAAGGTGATCCGGCCGCAGGTCAAGCTGATCGATGCCACCGGCAACGAGGTGAAGATCCCCGGCACCGACCATTCGGTGACGATAGGCTTCCAGGTCGGCGCGCTGATCCAGGTGCGCGATGGCCAGGATGTGGGACCCGGCGAAGTGCTGGCGCGTATTCCGGTCGAAGGCCAGAAGACACGCGACATCACCGGCGGTCTGCCCCGGGTGGCCGAGCTGTTCGAGGCCCGTTCGCCAAAGGACAAGGGCATGTTGGCCGAAATGACCGGCACGGTCTCTTTCGGCAAGGAAACCAAGGGCAAGGTGCGCCTGCAGATCACCGATCCGGAAGGCCAGGTCTGGGATGAACTGAT
>CAISYQ010000396.1 GCA_903889735.1 uncultured Methylibium sp. | reverse complement strand
CCCCGCGGGCGCATCGCCACGCTCGCCGCCTGGCGCCACCTGGGCCTGACGCCGCCCAAGCCCTCGGGCGAGTTGTTCGGCGACTGAGGGCTGCACGCCGCGCCAACCCCCTTGCCCGCATTTGCGAGGCCGGCTGTCCGATAAGTCACGGCGCAGGCTGCCCCAGGGGCTCCGCTTCAGCGAAGGCGTGGGTTTTTGTGACAGGATCTGTGTCTATGAATACACGCCTGGCGACCCTTGTCCTGCGGTGCGTGGCGGCTGCCCTCGCCGCCTGCTCGCTGTCGATCGCGGCCGCGGTCGAGAAAACACCGTTCACGGTGGCGGTGGTACCGCAGTTCCGCGCCGAGGAAATCCACCGCGTCTGGGCCCCTTTGCTCGAGCGGCTGGGCAAGGAAACGGGCCTGTCCTTCGTCCTGAGCGTGTCGCCCAGCATCCCGGCCTTCGAGGAAGGCATGCTCGCCGGACGGCCCGACTTCGCCTACATGAACCCCTACCACCAGGTGATGGGCATGCGGGCCCAGGGCTATGTGCCGCTGGTGCGCGACACCAAGCCGCTCAGCGGCATCCTGGTGGTGCGCAAGGACGACCCGATCAAGTCGGTGAAGGAACTCGACGGCAAGCAGATCGCTTTCCCGGCGCCCAACGCTTTCGGCGCCTCGCTGTGGATCCGTGCCCTGCTGGACAAGCGTGAGGGCATCAAGATCAAGCCCGTCTACGTCAAGACCCACTCCAACGCCTACCGGCATGCCGCGGCCGGCCTGTCGGCGGCGGCGGGCGGCATCGAGAGCACCCTGGGCGAGGAGCCGCCGGAGATGCAGTCGGCGCTGCGCGTGCTGCTCGAGACGCCCGGCGTCCCGCCCCACCCGCTCAGCGCCCATCCGCGCGTGCCGCCCGCCACCCAGCGCGCGGTGGCCGACGCCCTGCTGCGCATGGCTGCTGATCCTTCGCTGAAGGCCCTGCTCGGAGACATCCCCTGGAACACCATCGTGCGGGCCGACCATGCCCGTGACTACCAGCCGCTCGAGAAATTCGGCCTCGACGACTACGTGGTCCGAGCCCCGCCGCCATGAGATTGTTCGGCCCGCAGCGCATGCTGCCGCAGCTGGTGCTGATCACCGCCTGCGCCCTGCTGCTGGCCATCGTCGCGCACGCGACCTTCGTTCTGCAGGAGCAGACGGCCACTGCGCGCGCCAGCGTCGAGCGGCAGGCGGCAGCCCTGGCCCGCAACCTCGCCATCTCCAGCGCCGGGCCAATGGTGGTGGGCAGCCTGGATGCGCTGGACGACCTGCTGGTGCGTTCGGCCGATTTCCCCGATGTGCGTCAGCTGCGCATCAGCAACCCCGCCGGGCTGGTCCTGACCCATGTGGTGCGAGACGCCGGCGAGACGCCGCGGCGCGTGTTCACGGCGAGTCCGGAGCAGCTGACGCCGCCAGCGCGGACCGGGGCCTCGCTCGAAGCCCCCCCCAACGACGGCGAGCCGGGGCTGGTCGCCTGGCATCCGATCGAGGCGGGCGCCCTGCTGGGCTGGGTGCGGGTCGACTACGCCTCCGGCGCCATCGACGAGCTCCGCCGCCGCATCTGGACCACCACCGCGCTGGCGGTGCTGCTGGCCGTCGCCGGCACCGGGCTGATGCTGTTCGTCTTCCTGCGCCGCACCATGCGCGCACTCGAGCATGCGCGGCGCTTCGCCATGGCGCTGGACCGCTCCGAAGGCCAGGCCTTGCCGCTACAGCCCGCGCCGCTGGAGATCGAGGACCTGCAGCGCGCCCTGAGCGCCGCCTCGCTGCGCTTGCACAGCCAGCGCGAGCAGCTGGCCACCACCATCGGCAACGAGCTGCGGCTCGAGCAGGAGAAGCGCGTCGCCGAGCAGGCGACCCAATCCAAGTCGGACTTCCTGGCCCACATGAGCCATGAGATCCGCACCCCGATGAACGCGATCATCGGGATGTCGCAGCTCGCGCTCCAGACCGACCTGGACGAGCGGCAGCGCAACTATGTCGAGAAGGCCCACCGCTCGGCACTCGGGCTGCTGGGGCTGATCAACGACATCCTGGACTTCTCCAAGATCGAGGCGGGCAAGCTCGACATCGAGCAGACCGAATTCCGGCTCGAGGACGTGCTGGAGTCGGTGGTCACCGTGCTGTCGGTGAAGGCGGAGGACCAGGGGCTGGAACTGCTGATCGATCTGGCGCCCGACGTGCCCACCGCCCTGATCGGGGACCCGCTGCGCCTGCAGCAGGTGCTGCTCAACCTCGGCAGCAATGCCTGCAAGTTCACCGAGGCCGGCGAGGTCGTGATCGGCGTCGGGTGCACGGTCCTGCCCAACGCGGCTGTCGAGCTGCAGGTGCGGGTGCGCGATTCCGGCATCGGCCTGAGTGCGGCGCAGCAGGAGCGGCTGTTCCAGAGCTTCAGCCAGGTCGACAGCTCGACCACCCGCCGCTACGGCGGCACCGGCCTGGGCCTCGCGATCTGCCGGAATCTGGTGACGCTGATGGGCGGCCGCGTCTGGGTGGAATCGACGCCAGGCCAGGGCTCCACCTTCCACTTCACGGTCCGCATGGGCGTGCAGGCCCAGCCCATGGACCGGCGCATGGTCCGGGCCGACGAGCTCACGGGCCTGCGGGTCCTGGTGGTGGACGACAACGCCGCCGCGCGGGACATCATCGGCGCCATGGCGAGGAACTTCGGCCTCGACCCCGAACTGGCGTGCGACGGCGCCGCCGGCCTGCAGGCGGTGGGGGACGCAGCCGAGCAGGGGCGTCCCTTCGATGTGGTGCTGACCGACTGGAAGATGCCGGGGATCGACGGCATCGAAACCGTGCGGCGCTTGCTGGCGAGGTCGGCCAAGCCCCCGGCCGTCATCATGGTGACCGCCTACGGCCGCGACAACGCCTTCGCGTCGGCCCGAGAGCGTGGCGTGCCACTGAAGGCTGTGCTGACCAAGCCGGTCACGCCATCGGGCTTGCTCGAGGCCATCGGGCAGGCGCTGGGTCAGGGCCCGCCGGTCGCGACCTCGCAGGTGAGGCGCCAGGACCAGTCGGCCGAGGCCCGCCGCAAGCTCGCGGGCGCGAGGCTGCTGCTGGTCGAGGACAACGCGCTGAACCAGGAACTGGCCCAGGAGATTCTGCGGCAGGCCGGCATCGAGGTGGTCGTGGCGGGCGATGGCCAGCAGGCGCTGGACCGGCTGGCCAGCGACGGGCCCTTCGATGGCGTGCTGATGGACTGCGAGATGCCGGTGATGGACGGCTACACCGCAACGGCCCGCATCCGCGCCAACCCGGCCCTGGCCGGACTCCCCGTGCTGGCCATGACCGCCAACACCATGGTCGGCGACCGCGAGCGGGTGATCGCGATCGGCATGAACGACCACATCGCCAAGCCCCTGGACATCGACGAGATGTTCAACGTGATCGGCCGCTGGGTGACGCCGGCCGCCGGCCGCCAGGTGACGGGCGATCTGCCGGCCCCTCCTGAGGCGGACACTGCCCCAGATCGGTCGATGGCCAAGAGCCGACCCGAGACAGTGAAACCACAGGCTGCGGAGGTGTCCCCGGAACTGACCGCCCTGCGCGGTATCGACGCCGCCGCCGGGCAGGCGCGCGCCCTGGGCCGCCCCGATCTCTACCTGCGGCTGCTGCGCCTCTTCCTCCAGAGCGGTCAGGCGTTCGAGGCGCAGTTCCGGGCCGCCTGGACGGCGGGCGAGGCAGGCAGCGCCCGGCGCCTGGCCCACACGCTCAGGGGTGCCGCGGGCAACATCGAGGCGCCCGATGTCCGGCAAACCGCCTCCCTGCTGGAGCAGGCCTGCCTGCTCGAACCCGCCCAACCCGCCGAGGTCGGTGCGCGGCTGACAGCCACCCTGGAGGCCCTGCAGCCGGTCATCGATGGTCTGGCCGATGCGCTGGACGCGCTCGAGGCCCGCCTGGCCGCTGCCGTGGCTGCAACGGCACCCGCCCCGGCCGAGGACCTGGCCGCAGCGGATTCACCCGCCCCGCAGATGCTGCGCAAGCTCCAGGACGACCTGGAGGCGGGCCAGGGCGATGCCCTGCAGACGCTGGCCAGGATCCGCCCGCTGTTCGCTGCCTCGCCGCTGGCGCCGCGCCTGGCGCCGATCGCGGCAGCCATCGAGGGCTACGACTTCGAGCAGGCCGCCCAGCTGGTCGGGACGCTGGTCCGCGAGCTCGGCATCGAGCCCTGACCCGCACCAACGCCGACGGTCAATGCCGGTGGGCGTCGGGCCGGGGCACGCTGGCCGGGGCCCCGGGCGTTTCCACCGCCACGGTCACCGCCAGCTCGCCCGCCTTCTCGAAGCGCAGCGTCAGCGGAAAGCGGGTCCCCGCCTGGAGCGGCGCCTTCAGCTCCATGAACATCAGGTGGAAGCCGCCCGGCTTGAGCTCGACCATGCCGCCCGCCGGCAAGTCGATGCCGTCGATCTGGCGCATGCGCATCACATCGCCGTCCATCGACATGGCGTGGATCTCCACCCGCTCGGCCGCCGGGCTGCGGGCCGAGATCAGCCGGTCGGCGGTGGCGGCCCGGTTCTCGATCCGCACATAGCCCCCGCCCGCCCGCTGACCCGCCACCGTGGCTCGGGCCCAGGCGCTGTCGACCTGCACCGTGGGGCTGCGGACTTCGGCTGCAAACGCCGCCCCCAAGAGCCCTCCAGCAGCGATCCACACCGCGGCAACGCCTGCCAACGAACGCTGGTATTCCATCGCCGGCATTGTGCGTCCGCAGGCCAAGGCCGCGAGCACCGCAGGAAACTGACATGAGGGTCGGCGCCACCCTCTCAGCCTTTAAAGGCAGGCGGCGGCCTGAGCGCAGGTTCGGCAAACCACTATGGCGCGCCGCACCGCGCTCGCTTAGCCTCGATGTTTGCACCCGGAGACAGCGCAATGGCCCTCGACATGGACAAACTCAACGCCTTCATGGGCCGCTTCGTCGGCGACATCGGCGCAGCCATCCACGCCGGCACGGTGGTGCTGGGCGACAAGCTGGGCCTCTACAAGGCGCTGGCCGAGGGGCCGATGAGCCCGGCCGAGCTGGCCCGCAAGACCGAGACCGACGCCCGCTACGTGCTCGAGTGGCTGTCGGCCCAGGCCGCCTCGGGCTATGTGGAGTACGACCCGACGACGCAGCGCTTCCACATGACCGAGGAGCAGGTCTTCGCGCTGGCCACCGAGGGCAGCCCGGCCTTCATCCCCGGCGCCTTCCAGGTGGCGTTGGGCGCCCTCAAGGCCGTGCCCAAGCTCACCGGCGCCTTCCGCACCGGCCTGGGGATCGGCTGGCATGAACACGACCCCTGGTTGTTCGAGGGCACGGAGCGCTTCTTCCGCCCCGGCTACAGCGCCAACCTGGTCTCGAGCTGGATCCCGGCGCTGGACGGCGTGGACGCACGGCTCCAGGCCGGCGCCCACGTGGCCGACGTCGGCTGCGGCCATGGCGCCTCGACCATCCTGATGGCCCAGGCCTACCCGGCCTCGCGCTTCACCGGCTTCGATTACCACGCGCCTTCCATCGCCTGGGCGCGCCAGGTCGCGGCCGACGCGGGCGTGGCTGACCGGGTGACGTTCGAGGTGGCGGCGGCCAAGGACTTCCCGGGCCACGACTACGACCTCATCGCCTTCTTCGACTGCCTGCACGACATGGGCGATCCCGTGGGAGCGGCCCGCCACGTGCGGCAGGCACTCAAGCCCGGCGGCAGCTGGATGCTGGTGGAGCCCTTCGCCCAGGACGCCCTGCAGGACAACCTGCACGCGGTCGGGAGGCTCTACTACTCGGCCTCGACGATGATCTGCACCCCGGCCGCCCGGTCCCAGGAAGTGGGCCTGGCGCTGGGCGCCCAGGCCGGCGAGAAGCGCCTTCGTGAGGTCGCCACCGAAGGCGGTTTCAGCCACTTCCGTCGCGCCACCGAGACGCCCTTCAACCTGGTGTTCGAGGCCCGGGCCTGAGCCCGGCGGCGCGCGACACCGCGCCGCACCCCAACTCGGAACGGACGCTAGGCCGCGTGCCCGACCCGGTCGCCGGCCGCAGGGTGGGCGCCGCCCGCTTCGGCCGCGGTCCGGTTGCCATCGCTGAACTCGTCCTGCGCCGTGCCCTCGAGGTGGGCGGTGTCGCTCCAGCCCACCAGCGTGAAACCCTCGGCGGTGTAGAGCAGGCGGTTGACGGCGGCATTGCCGAGCTGCCAGCTGCGCGGCGCCTCGAGCGCGACCCGCACGGCCGCGCGGTAGAGGCAGTCCATCACCCCGCCGTGCGCCACCAGGGCGATGGTCTGCCCCGGGTGGCGGGCGGCCAGGGCGCCAGCAGCCGCGACCACGCGGTCGTAGAAGGCCCGCAGCGTCTCGCCGCCCTCGGGGCCGTAGGCGGCGTCGCGGGCGCGCCAGCGGGCGCTGTGGTCGGGCCAGTGGGTCTCGATGGCCGCCCAGGTCTGGCCCTCGAAGACGCCGAAGGCCCGCTCGCGCAGGCCGGTGTCGGCCTGCACCGGCAACCCGACGGCGGCGCCGATGGCCAGCGCCGTGTCATGGGCGCGGGCCAGGTCGCTGGCGTAGATCACCTCCAGCCCCTCGCCGGCCAGCGCCTGCGCCACGCGCTGCGCCTGCCAACGACCGCGCTCGTTGAGGCCGACATCGAGCTGACCCTGGATGCGGGTCTCGACGTTCCAAGCGGTCTCGCCGTGGCGGATGGCGATCACCCGGGTGGGCTGCTCCATCGCATCGGGCGTGAATTCCAAAGGGGCCCAAAGGGGAGAGGCCGGCGGCGCCACGCTCAGGCGCCCCAGACGATGTCACGCTCGGCGGCCTGGGCGCGCCGCAGCATCTCCACCAAGGGCCAGGCGCGCTGGCGCAGCGTGACGCCCTCGCGCGGCGGCAGCAGGCGGCCTTCGGCACGGGCCTCGGCCTCGGCCTCGGCGCGCCGCTGCTCATCGTCGGCCACGGCGGCCTCCAGCAGGGCGATCAGCGCGGGCATCTGCTCAGGGGTGAAGATGCCCTGGGCCGTCGGCTCACGTCCCATCAGGCGCAGGATGGCGTCGCCGACCCCACTGGTCATGATGACGTCGCCGGCGGCCTTCGATCTGAATTTGTAGAGCATGGGAGGATGCGGCGGTGAGACTCTGGGTCGGGCTGCAATTGTGCCCGGCCATGCGGTTTAGCGGCCGCACCCGCCCCCAGAATCCCAACCGGCTGGCGTCAGCAAACGGCGGCACGACCGGGTCAGCTGCCAGACCCTCCACAAGACCGAACCCCACCCCGAGGAGACACCCATGAAACTGGTCCGCTACGGCGCGGCCGGGCGCGAACGCCCCGGCCTGATCGACACCGAGGGCGTGCTGCGCGACCTCTCCGGCATCCCGGCCGCCGCCGGGCTGAACCTGCCCACGCTGGGCCTGGCGGGCTTGAAGCGCCTGGGCCGGCTGGACACCGCCGCGCTGCCCCGCGTGAAAGGCAATCCCCGCCTGGGCGTGCCCTTCACCGGCATCAGCAAGCTGGTGGCCATCGGCCTGAACTACGCCGACCATGCGGCCGAGTCGGGCATGAAGGTCCCCAAGGAACCCATCGTCTTCATGAAGGCCACCACCTGCATCACCGGCCCGACAGACCAGATCGTGCTGCCGCGGGACTCGCTCAAGACCGACTGGGAGGTCGAGCTGGGCGTGGTGATCGGCAAGACCGCGCGCTCGGTGGATGCCGCCCAAGCGCTCTCGCATGTGGCCGGCTACTGCGTGGTGCACGATGTGAGCGAGCGCCACTGGCAGGGCGAGCGCGGCGGCACCTGGGACAAGGGCAAGGGCTTCGACACCTTCGGCCCCATCGGCCCTTGGCTGGTGACGCCCGACGAGGTGCCCGACCCGCAGAAGCTCGACCTCTGGCTCGACCTCAACGGCGAGCCACGCCAGCGCGGCAACACCGCCACCATGATCTTCGGCGTGGCCGAACTGATCAGCTATGTGAGCTTCTGCATGACCCTGCTGCCCGGTGACGTGATCGCGACCGGCACCCCACCCGGTGTGGGCTTTGGCATGAAGCCGCCGCAATTCCTCAAGGAGGGCGACGTGGTCTCGCTGGGCATCCAGGGCTTGGGTGCGCAGCGGCAGGTGGTGCGCGGCTGAGCGGAGAGCGGCTTGATGCCGCTCGCTCTTCCCGTCCTACCCGCCCTGCCCGTTCTCCCCGCCCTCAGGCGGCAACCTTGAAGACCGCCACGACCTCGCTCAGCCTCTGAGACTGGTCGCGCAGCGAGGCGGCCGCGGCGGCGGCCTGCTCCACCAAGGCCGCGTTCTGCTGGGTCATGCCGTCCATCTCCTCGACCTGGCGGTTGATCTGCTCGATGCCGCCGCTTTGGGCGCGGCTGGCCACGCTGATCTCGCGCATGATGTCGGCCACGCGGCGCACGCTGTCAAGGATCTCGGTCATGGTCGCGCCGGCCTGGCCGACCAGCTGGCTGCCGGCATCGACCCGCGCGACCGAGTCGCCGATCAAGGTCTTGATCTCCTTGGCCGCCTCGGCGCTGCGTTGGGCGAGGCTGCGGACCTCGCTGGCCACCACCGCGAAACCGCGACCCT
>CAISYQ010000395.1 GCA_903889735.1 uncultured Methylibium sp. | reverse complement strand
TCAGCGCCGGGAGCAACCGCAGCGGCCCTGGCATCCCACCCGCCCATCGACCTCCGCTCCGCCAGCCCCCGCTCCAACAGCCCCGTCCAGCCCCTGCTGCAGGTGAGCGATCTCAGCGTGCGCTTCCCCGTCCGCGGCGGGCTGCTGCAGCGCACCCACTCGCACTTCACCGCCGTCGACCGGGTCTCCTTCAGCCTCGGCGCCGGGCGCACCCTGGCCCTGGTGGGCGAATCCGGCTGCGGCAAGACCACCACTGGCAAGGCCCTGGTGCAGCTGCTGCGCGGCAGCGCCCAGATCACCGGCAGCGCCACGCTGCAGGGCCGCGACCTCTTTGCGCTCCAGGGCGCGGCGCTGCAGAGCGCCCGCCGCGATCTCCAGATCATCTTCCAGGACCCCTTCGCCTCGCTCAACCCGCGCATGCGCGTCTTTGAGGTGCTGGAGGAGGGCCTCATCACCCTGCGCCCGGAGCTCACCGCCGCCGCCCGCCGCGCCCGCATCGAGGCGCTGGTCGACCGCGTGGGCCTGAGGCGCGATGCCCTGGGCCGCTGGCCGCATGAGTTTTCCGGCGGCCAGCGCCAGCGCATCGCCATCGCCCGCGCCCTGGCCGTGGAGCCCAAGCTCATCGTCTGCGACGAACCCACCTCCGCGCTGGATGTGTCGGTGCAGGCGCAGATCCTGAATCTCCTGCGCGAGCTGCAGCGCGAGTTCGGCCTGTCCTACCTCTTCATCACCCACAACATCGGTGTGGTCGAGTACATCGCCGACGAGGTGGCCGTGATGAACCGCGGCCGCCTCGAGGAAGCCGGCCCCGTGGCCGAGGTGCTGGAGCACCCGCAGTCTCGCTACACGAAGACGCTGCTGGCGGCGGTGCCGAGGTTGGGGCGGCAGGGGGGCTGAGCGCATCCCCGGCAATGCCTTGGCTCATTTTTGAGCCTCAGCCTCAAGTCCGAGAATAGATAGAAAATCTATTTTTCGTCTCTTTGGTAATATCTATGTTATGCCAAAGCAGCCCCAAGCCCTTGCAGAGATGCCGCCTGCGGTGCACGCGCTGTTGCGCGAGCTGGGTTCGCATCTGACCCTCGCCCGCAAGCGCCGACGGGAGTCGCTGAAGACCTGGGCAGGGCGCATCGGTGTGTCCCAGCCCACGCTCGCGCGGATGGAGCGCGGCGATCCGGGTGTGGCCGCTGGCATCTACGCGACGGCCTTATGGATGATTGGGCGGGGCCCCGCCATCGCCGAGTTGGCCGCGCCTCAGTTTGATCTGGGCGCACTTGAGCAGGAGGTCCGCGTGGCACGGGCACGGTCAGTGCGCAAGCCGGTCTCTTTGGAGGCCCGGCTCAGAGACGACGGTAGCGCTGCGGGTCCATCTACTGCTCGTCTCGAGCGAAAACCGCTCGACGCGGCGTCGTTGGACCGTGAGCCTGGCGCCACGACCTCGTCTTCTTCTTGATGGATACCTTCGACGTCGCCAACTACCGGCCCGCCGACACGCTGCACCTCTGGTGGCTGGGCGACCCGGCGCGTCCGCTTCCTGTGGGCGAGTTGCGGCTGGTGCGCGGGGGCCGCGGCGTGTCCTTGCGCTATGGCGCGAACTGGCTGCGGGCGGGTTTCGCGCTCAGCGAGGACCTGCCGCTGATCGACAACGAGTTCCTGCCCGTCGAGCCCGACACCGCCGCCGGCGCTGTCGATGACGCCCGGCCGGACCGCTGGGGCGAGCGCGTCATCCGCTTCCTGGACCATCCGCCCAGACTCTCGCTCCTGGAATATCTATTCTTCGCCGGTGACGAGCGCTTTGGAGCCCTGGGCGTTTCGCTGTCGGGAGAGCGCTACCTGCCCCGGCACCTGGGCCCCTTGCCCGTGTTGGCCGAGGTCACCCAGATCGAGGAACTGGCAGGAAGGATCATCGACGGCGAGCCAGTGCCGCCCGAGCTGCGCCGGCTGATCGCGCCGGGCGCGACCATGGGCGGCGCCCGGCCCAAGGCGCTGCTGAATATGGGCGATCAGCCCTGGGTGTTGAAGTTCAACGAGCCCGGTGAGACCCTGGACTGGCCCCTGATCGAGCATGCCGCGATGACGCTTGCCGCCACCGCCGGCATCCGCGCGGCGCCCACCCGGCCCGTCCCGCTCGCTAAGGGGCACGCGGTCGCGGTGATGCGCTTTGACCGTGCGCCGGGCCGGCGGCTCCACGCCCTGTCGGCGAAGGTGGCGCTCAAGGCGGCAGGCGAATCGCCCGGCTACCCGGAACTCGCCCAGCTGCTGCGCCGGCGCGGTGTGGCCGAGGGCGCCCGCGGCCGGGCGCAGATGCGTGAGTTGTTCAGGCGCATGGTCTTCAATATCCTGATCGATAACACCGACGACCACGAGAAGAACCATGTCCTGCTGATGAACGACCGTGCCGAGTACGAGCTTTCGCCCGCCTTCGACGTCCTGCCCTCTGGCCAGGCCCTGGGCATGCAGCAGATGCGCGTGGGTCTGCAGATGGCCGATGCCACGGTGGTCAACGCGCTGTCGGAGCACGGCCAGTTCGGGCTCAAGCGCCAGGAGGCCGAGGCCGAAGTGCGGCGCGTTACCGCCGCGGTGGGCGGCTGGAAAACGCACTTCGCCGAGGCGGGCGTGCGGTCTGTCGATATCGAGTCGCTGGCGCAGCAGATCGATCGCCCCTTCCTGGCTGACCAGCGGGGCGAGTGAAGGGGGCGAGCCGTGATGGGGCCGCGACCTCTTCGCGCTCCAGGGCCCGGCGCTGCAGAGCGCCCGCCGCGACCTCCAGATCATCTTCCAGGACCCCTTCGCCTCGCTCAACCCGCGCATGCGCGTCTTCGAGGTGCTG
>CAISYQ010000394.1 GCA_903889735.1 uncultured Methylibium sp. | reverse complement strand
GTCGGTGCCGATGGTCAGTGCACCGTTGAGTGCGAGCTTCATGTTGCCGGTGCCCGAGGCCTCGGTGCCGGCGGTGGAGATCTGCTCGGAGAGGTCGGCGCCGGGCATGATGACCTCGGCCACCGAGACGCCGTAGTTGGGGATGAAGACGATCTTGAGCCGGTCGCCGATGCGCGGATCGTGGTTGACCACCTGGCCCACGTCGTGGATCAGCCGGATGATGTTCTTGGCCGTGGTGTAGCTCGAGGCGGCCTTGCCGGCAAAGAGGATGGTGCGTGCCTGCCAGTCGGCCTGGGGCTGGGCCAGGATGGCGCGGTAGCGGGTCACCGCGTGCAGGAGGTTGAGCAGCTGGCGCTTGTACTCGTGGATGCGCTTGACCTGCACGTCGAAGAGGCTGTCCGGGTTGACGACGACGCCGCATTCGCGGTGGATGAGGGCCGCTAGGCGCCGCTTGTTCTGCCGCTTGATGGCCATGAAGGCGGCGCGGAAGGCCGGGTCGTCGGCATGGGGCGCCAGGCCGCGCAGCTGGTCCAGGTCGCGGCGCCAGGCGGTGCCCAAGGTCTGGTCGAGCAGGCCCGCCAGGCCGCGGTTGGCCTGGGCCAGCCAGCGGCGCGGCGTGATGCCGTTGGTCATGTTGGTGAAGCGCTCCGGCCAGAGGGCGGCGAAGTCGGCGAAGATGGTTTTCACCAGCAGATCGCTGTGCAGCGCCGAGACGCCGTTGACCTTGTGGCTGCCGACGATGGACAGGTGGGCCATGCGCACGCGCCGCTCGCCGCTCTCGTCGATCAGCGACAGGCGGCGCTGGAATTCCAGGTCGCCCGGCCGCAGCGCCTGCGCCAGCATCAGGAAGTCGTGGTTGATGCGGAAGATGATCTCCAGGTGGCGCGGCAGCACCTGCTGCATCAGGGCGACCGGCCAGGTCTCCAGCGCCTCGGGCATCAGCGTGTGGTTGGTGTAGCTGAAGACCTTCTGGGTCAGGGCCCAGGCGGCGGTCCAGCTGAAGCCCTGTTGGTCCACCAGCAGCCGCATGAGCTCGGCCACGCCGATGGCGGGGTGGGTGTCGTTGAGGTGGATCGCCACCTTGTCGGCCAGGTTGGTGAGCGTGCCGTGCTCGGCCAGGTGGCGGGCCAGGATGTCCTGGATCGATGCCGAGGTGAAGAAATACTCCTGCCTCAGCCGCAGCTCGCGGCCGGCCGGGGTGCTGTCGTTCGGGTAGAGCACCCAGGAGATGTTCTCGAACTCGTTCTTGAACTCGGCCGCACGCGCGTAGTCGCCCGAATTGAAGGCGTGAAGGTCGATGTGGGCGGGTGCGGCGGCCTTCCACAGGCGCAGCGTGCTGACGCGCTCGGTGCCGTTGCCGGGGATGACGTGGTCATAGGCCTTGGCGCTGACGCTGGCCGCGTGGCGCCAGACCGGCGGCATGTCAGGCGAGGTATCGGAAGAGATGGCGGAAGCGATGGCGGGCTCGACCCAGCCGCCGAACTTGACCGTGTACTGCATGCCGGGCCGCGGAAATTCCCAGGGCGTGCCGTTTTCCAGCCAGGGGTCGGGATGCTCGATTTGCCGACCCTCATGGATGCTCTGCGCAAACATGCCGAACTCGTAGCGGATGCCGTAGCCGAAGGACGGCAGGCCCACGCTGGCCATCGAGTCCAGGAAGCAGGCCGCCAGGCGCCCCAGGCCGCCGTTGCCCAGCGCGGCGTCGGGCTCGCAGGCGCGGATCTCCTCCAGGCGGCGGGCGTGCCGGCTGAGGCTCCCGGCGGCGGCGTCCTCCAGGCCAAGTGCCGCCAGCGCGTTGCCCAGGCTGCGGCCGATCAGGAATTCCATCGACAGGTAATAGACGCGGCGGGCCTTGGCGGCGCGGTCGGCCGCATCCCCGGCGACCCAGCGGCGCGACAGCTCGGCGCGGGCCGCCTGCGAGACGGCGCTCATCAGGTCGAGTGGTCCGGCCTCCGAGGGCGCCACGCCCACGGTGTGCAGCAGGTGCTGCTCGACACGGTCCGACAGGGCCTCGGTGGCGGTGGCGGCGGCGAGGGTGGCGGAGGGGGCGGCCCAGGCGGTGGCCGCTGAGGTGGTCAGTGGTGGGACCGCTGAGGCGGCCACGCCCTCGGCCATTTTTGGGGCGGCGCTGGGGGTGCGGGTCAGGGTCATGAGGCGCTTCCTGTGCGGTGGGGGGTGATCAAGTCGGTGCGGGCCGGGCGCCAATCGGGTGCCTCACGCCCCGGCCGTCTGGGCTCCACGGAGCCTGAGCATTATTCATACCTTGTCGAGCCGAAGCCGGCGAGCCGTGGCACCATGCCCGGCAGAGCACGCGGCGGCGCGCGTTTCCTGCCCGCGCCCAGACCGTGACGAACGGAGACCTGCCCCATGGCCAACAGCGAACTTGCCTCCAGCCTTGACGCGACGCGCCGCACCGTGGCCCTGGTGCTGGCCGGCGGCCGCGGCAGCCGACTCAAGGACCTGACGGACCGGCGCGCCAAGCCCGCGGTCTACTTTGGGGGCAAGTTCCGCATCATCGATTTCGCGCTCTCCAACTGCCTGAATTCGGGCATCCGCCGCGTCGGCGTGATCACCCAGTACAAGAGCCACAGCCTGCTGCGCCACCTGCAGCGCGGCTGGGCCTTCCTCAAGAGCGAGATGAACGAGTTCGTCGACCTGCTGCCCGCGCAGCAGCGGGTCGATGAGGAAAGCTGGTACCGGGGCACGGCCGACGCGGTGTACCAGAACCAGGACATCCTGGCCGCTTACCGCGCCGACTACATCGTCGTGCTGGCCGGCGACCATGTCTACAAGATGAACTACGCCCTGATGCTGGCCGACCATGTGGCCCATGGCCGCGCCTGCACGGTGGGCTGCATCGAGGTGCCGCGCGACGAGGCCAGCGCCTTCGGTGTGATGGCGGTCGATGCGCAGCGCCACATCATCGATTTCGTGGAGAAGCCGGCCGACCCACCCGGCATCCCCGGCAAGCCCGACCAGAGCCTGGCCAGCATGGGCATCTACATCTTCAACGCCCGCTACCTCTACAAGGAGCTGGAGCGCGACATGGCGGACCCCGGCTCCAGCCACGATTTCGGCAAGGACATCATCCCGGCGGCGGTGCGCAATGGTGAGGCGGTCGCCCACCCCTTCGACATGAGCTGCGTGGGCACCAAGACCAGCTCCCAGCCCTACTGGCGCGACGTGGGCACGATCGACGCCTACTGGGACGCCAACATCGACCTCACCGCCACCGACCCCGAGCTCAACCTCTACGACACGCTCTGGCCGATCTGGACCTACCAGCCGCAGCTGCCGCCGGCCAAGTTCGTCCACAACGAGGCCGACCGGCGCGGCCTGGCGGTGGAGTCGATGGTCTCGGGCGGCTGCATCGTCTCGGGCGCGGTGTTCCGCTCGGTGCTGTTCTCCAGCGTGCGGGTGCATTCGCACAGCAGCGTGAACTGGAGCGTGTTGCTGCCCAATGTGCAGGTGGGCCGCGGCGCGCGGTTGACCAAGGTCGTGATCGACCGCGGCTGCACCATCCCCGATGGCATGGTGATCGGCGAGGACCCCGAGGAGGATGCGCGCCGCTTCCACCGCAGCGAGGGCGGCGTGACCCTGGTCACGCGCGGCATGCTGCAGGCCCTGTCCAGCTGACCGAGCCCGTGCCCCGTCACCCCCCTGGGACCCCGGCGCCCGCGGCCAGCGCCCCGATGCGGGTGCTGCATGTGGCCGCCGAGGTCTACCCGCTCGTCAAGACCGGCGGCCTGGCCGATGTGGCGGCTGCGCTGCCCCCGGCGCTGGCGGCGCAGGGGGCCGATGTGCGGCTGCTGCTGCCCGGGCTGCCGGCCATCCTGGAGGCGCTGGAATCCCCCCGGCAGGTGATCGACATCGGCCCCTGTTTCGGGGCCCTGCGCGTGCGCCTGCTGCAGGCCCTGATGCCCGGCACCCAGCTGCCGGTCTATGTGATCGACGCGCCCCATCTCTACCGCCGGGGCGGCGGCCCCTACCAGGGCCCGGACGGCCGCGAGTGGCCCGACAACCTCCAGCGCTTCGCCCTGCTGGGCTGGGTCGCCGCGCACCTGGCCTCGGGCGACGCCGACCCCGACTGGCTGCCGGAGGTGGTGCATGCCCACGACTGGCATGCCGCGATGGCCTGCGCCTACCTGGCCGACCTGCGGCCCGGCGGCGCGGCCTCGGTGTTCACGGTCCACAACCTTGCTTTCCAGGGCCTGTTCCCGCAGCCGGACTGGCCGCTGCTGGGCCTGGGCTCGCGCTTCATGTCGCCCGCCGGGCTGGAATTCCACGGCCAGCTGTCCTTCATGAAGGCCGGCCTCGTCTATGCCGACCGGGTCACGACGGTGAGCCCGACCTACGCCGCCGAGATCGCCGGCCCCGAGTTCGGCTGCGGCCTGGACGGCGTGATCCGGGGCCGCGGCGGCGATGTCTCGGGCATCCTCAACGGCATCGACGGCGCGGTCTGGAACCCGGCGGCCGACCCGGCCATCGCCGCGCCGTACAGCGCCGACCGCCTGGCGGGCAAGAGCGCCTGCCGCCATGCGCTGCAAGAGGCGCTCGGCCTGGTGCGCGACGACACGGCGCTGCTCGTGACCGTGGTCAGCCGTCTCAGCGCCCAGAAGGGCCTGGACCTGGTGCTGGCCGCCTTGCCGGCGCTGGTGCAGGCGGGCGTCCAGTTCGCGGTCCAGGGCACCGGCGAGCCCGCGCTGGAGGCGGCTTTTCGGGCGGCCGCGCTGGCGCACCCGGGGCGGGTGGCCGTGCACATCGGCTATGACGAGGCGCGCGCCCACCAGCTGCTGGCCGGGGCCGACGTGATCGCCGTGCCCTCGCGCTTCGAGCCCTGCGGCCTGACCCAGCTCTACGGCCTGCGCTACGGCACGCTGCCGCTGGTGCGGCGCGTGGGCGGCCTGGCCGACACCGTGACCGACGGCCTGACCGGCTTCAGCTTCGACGCCGCCACGCCCGCCGCCTTCGAGGCCTGCGTGCGGCGCGCGTTGCGGCGGCGGGCCGAGCCTGCTGCCTGGCGCGACATGGTGCAGCGGGGGATGGGGCAGGACCTGTCCTGGGTCGGCCCAGCCCGGGACTACCTGGCGCTTTATGCCGCGGCCCTGGCCGCCCGCGCTGCGCGGGTGGCGCCCCGCTGAGCCCTGGCCGGGGCGCCACGCCAGGCCACGACCAGGCCGCCCAGACCCCGGAGACCCCGATGCCCCGCTTTGCCGCCAACCTGAGCCTGCTCTTCACCGAGCATCCCTTCCTCGACCGCTTCGAGCGGGCTGCGCGGTCTGGCTTCGAGGCGGTGGAGTTCCTCTTTCCCTACGCCTGGAGCGCCGAGGAGATCCGCCAGCGCCTGGACCGGCATGGCCTCCAGCTGGTGCTGCACAACCTGCCGGCCGGCGACTGGGACGCCGGCGAGCGGGGCATCGCCTGCCACCCCGACCGGGTCGAGGAATTCCGGGCGGGTGTGACCCGCGGGATCGCTTATGCGAAGGTCTTGGGGGTCGGGCAGCTCAACTGCCTGGCCGGCAAGGCGCCGGCGGGCGTGGCCGAGGGCCTGCTGCGCCAGACCTTCGTCGACAACCTTGTCCACGCCGCCGCGGCCCTGAAGGCAGCGGGCTTGAAGCTGCTGATCGAGCCGATCAACACCTTCGACATGCCGGGCTTCTATCTCAACCGCACGGCCCAGGCCGTGGACCTCCTGGACGAGGTCGGGGCGGACAACGCCTTCGTGCAGTACGACCTGTATCACGCCCAGCGCATGGAGGGCGAGCTCGCCGCCACGCTGGAGAAGCACCTGCCGCGCATCGGCCACATCCAGCTGGCCGACAACCCCGGCCGGCACGAGCCCGGGACGGGTGAGATCCATTACCCCTTCCTGTTCGCCCACCTCGACCGCATCGGCTATTCAGGCTGGATCGGCTGCGAGTACAAGCCCGCCACCACGACCGAGGCCGGCCTGGGTTGGATGAGGACCCCGGCCCCCACCGTGCCCGGGCCTGCCTTCGGCGCGACCGCCCCGTCCGCCCCATCGGCACCTGTCGTTTGATGACTCCCTGAGCGCCCGCGGTCCGGGCCCCTTGGAGGCGGATGGCCCTCGCGCCGCAGCGCCGGCCTTGTAAGAAAAAGTTAAGGGAAGGGGGGAACTGGCCGAAAAGCTTCGGGTGAGCCCCTTCCTCCACCTCGAACTCCGCCATCTCCGGATCGGCCTGCATGTCCACCTGGATCTCGGGTGGATGGAGCATCCGTTCCCGCTGGGCCACTTCCGGATCACCACGCAGGAGCAGCTCGACACCCTGCGGGGGCTCGGCCTGAACACCGTGCGGGTGCTCCCCGAACGCAGCGATCCACAGGCCCTGGCGGTGCTGGTGCAGGAAGGTGTGATGGCGACCTGGGCGGGAGATCCGACCGACCACGAGCTGCCGCTGGCCGCGCTTTCCCTGGATTTCCTGGAGGATGCGCCCGCCGCCGAGGCCCCGGACGGCGGCCTGCCCTCACAAATGACCCCCGAGCCGTCTGCAAGCCCCGTCCTGCCGGGTGGGCGTTCCACCGAGCCGGCCGGCGACAAGGCGCAGCGGCTTCAGGCCCTGAAGCAGGAGCGCAATCTCGCCCTGCGGGCCGAGCGCGAACATGCCGAGGCTGGCCGCAGTCTGCGGCGCAGCCTGGAGCTGCTGGCGTCCCGGCCCGAGGCCGCGCGCGAGGTGTGTGAACAGCAGGTCCACCGGTTCCTCGACAAGCTCCAGGGCAGCGAGGAGATGGCGATACGCCTGCTGAGCGACAGCGCCGGCGACCGCAGCGCGCTGCACGAGGTCAACGTCGCGGTGCTGTCGCTGCTGCTCGGGCGGCAGATGGCCATGGAGCCGGCGGACATGTTCGACCTCGGGGTCGGTGCCCTGCTGCACGATGTCGGCAAGACCGAACTCCCCGAGCGGGTGCGCTGGCTGGACCCGGTGTCGCCCCAGATGCGCAGCCATGAGCGCCACGCCTACCAGGAGCATGTGGGCCATGGCACCCGCCTGGGTCGGCAGATGGGCCTGAGCGACGGTGCCCTGCGGATCCTGGCCCAGCATCACGAGCTGGCCGACGGCAGCGGCTTCCCGCTGCGCCTGAGCGCAGCCCAGATGAGCGTGCCGGCGAGCGTCGTGTCGCTGATCAACCGCTACGACAAGCTCTGCAACCCGGCCACCCCCTCGCAGGCCCTGACGCCCCACGAGGCGCTGGCCCTGATGTACGCGCAGACGCAGTCCCAGTTCGAACCGCGTGTGTTCGGCGCCTTCGTCAAGATGATGGGCGTCTACCCGCCCGGCTCGGTGGTTCAGCTGACCGATGGGCGCTACGCGATGGTGACCTCGGCCAACGTGGCCAGGCCGCTGCGGCCGCGGGTGCGGGTGCACGACGCCCACGGCGCCCGCGATGACGCGGTGCCGCTGGACCTCCAGGACCGGCCGGACCTGGGCATCCAGCGCAGTCTCAAGCCGCAACAGCTGCCGCGTGCGGCGCTGGCCTACCTGTCGCCGCGGGCGCGGATCTGCTATTTCTTCGAGCGGGCCCGCGAGCCGGTGCCCGTCGCCCTGGAGGCGGTGCAGTGAGCGCCCGCGACCTGGACGGTCCGGTCCTGCAGCTGCCGGCCGCCTGGCAGCCCTTGCTCGATAGCCTGCTCGAGGCCGTCTGCATCGTCGAGCCGATCGGCTTGCGCGTGGTGGGGGTCAATGCGGCGGCCACCGCGCTCTTCGGGGTGGAGGCAGCGCAGCTGGTCGGCCGGGTGGCCACCGAGCTCGCCGCCACGCCCGAGGACCGCTGCTTCTGGCAGGACGCCGGCACGCCAACGGACAGCGGGTCGGGCTGGATCCACTCCCTCACCTTCGTGCGGCATGCCACGCTGGGCCTGCGGCCGGTCGAGCGCCGGGTGAGCCGGGTGGAGTTCGAGCCGGGTAAGCCGCTCTACGTGATGGGGCTGCGCGACCAGCAGGCCCAACGCCATGCCGAGGACGAGCTCGAGCGGCTCCTGGCCGAGTTGCAGGCCACGCTGGAATCCACCGCCGACGGCATCCTCGTGACCGACCTCGACGGCGCCATCCGCGGCTGCAACCGGCTGTTCGCCCGGCTGTGGTCGCTGCCCGAGTCTTCGCTGACCCGGCGAGACGATGCCAAGATCCATGCCTGGATGCGCGACCAGGTGCAGGACCCCGAGGCCTATGCCGCGCGCCTGGTCGAGATCGATGCGATGCCGCTGGTGCAGAGCCGCGACACGCTGCTGCTGCGCTCGGGCCGGGTGCTCGAGCGGGTGACCCTGCCGCAGTACGGCCGGGGCCGGCCGGTGGGCCGCGTGAGCTCCTTCCGCGACATCACCGAGCAGCTCTCGAGCGCGGCGCGGCTCCAGCTGGCGGCGCAGGTCTTCGAGTCCAGCCTGGATGCCATCTTCGTGACCGATGCCGAGCACCGCGTGGTGGCTGCCAACGGGGCCTGCCTGAAGCTGGCGGGGTTGAGTCTGGAGCAGATCATCGGCATGCCGACCGACGGCCTGTTGCACCACCGGGTCGGTGCGCGCTGGTTCGCACCGGTGCGGACCCGCGTGGTGGACCGCGGCCTCTGGGAGGGCGAGCTGTGGTGCCGGCGACCTGACGGGACCATCCTGCCGGGGCAGCTTTCGCTGGTGCGCCTGGCCCCGGGGGCATCGCCCGTGCCGGCCTCGGCCGCGGGGACGGCGGGTGCCCGGCACGTGGGCTTCTTCAAGGACCTGACCGAGACGGTCGAGGCCCACAAGCGCATTGAGCAGCTCGCCTACAGCGATCCGCTCACCGGCCTGCCGAACCGAGCCACCCTGACCGATCGGATCGAGTTCGCGCTGGCCATGTCACAACGGCACGGGCCTTCCTTCGCGCTGCTGTTCCTGGACCTCGACCGCTTCAAGCAGATCAACGATTCCCTGGGCCATGTCTTCGGCGACCGGCTGCTGGTCGAGGTGGCGCAGCGCCTGCTGGGTTGTGTGCGGCAGATCGACACCGTGGCCCGCCTGGGCGGTGACGAGTTCGTGCTGCTGCTCAACCAGACCGATGCCACGGGCGCCGAGCTCATCGCCCGGCGAGTCCACGACGCGCTGGGCGCCCCCTTCATGCTGGGCGGCATGAATTTCAGCGTCACTGGCAGCGTCGGCATCGCGATGTACCCGGCGGACGGCCGCACGGTCAACGACCTGATCAAGAACGCCGACGCCGCCATGTACCAGGCCAAGGAAAGCGGGCGGGCGGGCTTCCGGTTCTACCAGCCCCGCATGAACGCCGATCTGCTGGCCCGCATGCGGCTCGACCACGCCATGCGCGGCGCCCTGGAGCGCGGTGACTTCAGGCTGCACTACCAACCCCAGGTGGCCCTGAACGGGGGCGCCATGGTCGGTGCCGAGGCCCTCCTGCGTTGGCGCGACAGCGAGTTGGGCGAGGTGTCGCCGGCGGATTTCATCCCCTTGGCCGAGGCCACGGGCTTCATCGTGACGATCGGCGACTGGGTCCTGCGCGAGGCCGTGCAACAAGCGGCCCGGTGGCGGGCCCAGGGGCGCAGCATCGTGGTGTCGGTCAACGTCTCGGCCCTGCAGTTCCAGCAACCGGGTTTCGTCGACCGGGTCGAGGCGGTGCTGGGCGAGGCCGGGCTGCCGGCGACCTTGCTGGAGCTCGAGCTGACCGAGTCCATCCTGGTCCAGGACGCCGACGAGGCCTTGGCGCGGTTGCACTCCCTCGACCGCCTCGGGGTCGGCCTCGCGATCGACGACTTCGGCACCGGCTATTCCAGTCTCTCCTACCTCAAGCGCTTTCCGATCGGCAAGCTCAAGATCGACCGCAGCTTCGTCAAGGACCTGCCGGGCGACGAGAGCGATTCGGGCATCGCCCTGGCCGTGATCCAGGTGGCCCGCGCGCTGAAGCTGCGGGTGATCGCCGAGGGCGTGGAGACGGCGGCCCAGCGCGATTTCCTGCGCGTGGCCGGCTGCGACGAGTTCCAGGGCTTCCTGTGTGCGCCGGGTCTCAGCGTGGCGGACTTCGAGCGGTTGATGGGGCCGGTGAGCTCCTGAATCCTCGGGCTTACCGGATCCCCGGATCCCGGTGAGGCCGGTGCCCTGGGCCCTCAGCCCAGCGCCGGGGTGGGGGACTGCCGCAAATGCCAGGCGTGGTGAGAGGCGGCGGTCAGGCTCCAGCAGATCCACGCGGTCCAGGCGCTGTGGCTGAGGTGGTGGGCGCCGCGGACCAGTTGCGCGCCCGCGTAGAGCGCGCCAAGGACCAACACCGCCACCAGCCAAGCCCGGGCCGCGCCCGGCGCCTCGGCCCGCAGCGCGAAGTAGCCGGCCAGGAAGGCGAAGGCGGCACTGGCGTGTCCTGAAGGGAAGCAGTGCCCAGGGCCGCCATCGGCGACGCCCCAGGCCCAGTGCGAGACCCAGCCGGCATGGCCACCGAAGGCCTGCAGGTCCCAAGGGCAGCTGCTCAGGCTGGTGTGCTTGATGAGCGGCACCAGCGCCATGCAGGCCAGCGTGGTGGCCAGCCACCAGGCGCGCTGACTGCGTGGGAGCCGTGCCGCCACCCCGCCCAGCGGCCACCAGATCCCCAGCAGCAGCCCGGCGGTCAGCAGCATGGCCAGCCGCCGTCCGCCCTCGTGCAGCAGCCCCTCGGCGAGCCAGTGGTGGCGCCAGGGGAAGCCGCTGGCATTGCCGAACCACCCGTCGATCCGCAGATCGAGGCCGCTGGCATCCCAGGCCAGCAGCAGGGCCAGCCCCACCACGACCATCGCCAGGTCACGCCGGGCGAGAGAGGGCTGCGAGGGGCACTCAACCGCCATGGCAGGGCGACATCACATCGAGTTCGGGCCGGTACTCGCTGGCCTGCACGCGGGCCAGGCCGAGCACGGTGTGGAAGAGATGGTCGTGGCTCAGCGGGGTGTCCAGCCGGTGCTTCAGGCAGACCAGGTCCAGGTGGTCGGCGGCCAGGGTGGCGGCGGGCAGCCACGCCACCATCGGCACCTGGGTCTGCGTGCGGGGGGCGACCGCATAGGGCACGCCATGGAGGTAGAGCCCGTTCTCGCCCAGCGACTCGCCATGGTCGGAGACGTAGAGCAGGGAGGGGTCGTACTGCCCCGCCTGGTCCTGCAACCAACCGATCGCGCGGGTCAGCAAGTGGTCGGTGTAGGCGATCGAGTTGTCGTAGGCATTGAGCAGGGATCCGCTGTCGCACTGCGGCAGTGCGGCCGAGGTGCACTCGGGCATGAACGGCTTGCGCGAAGGCGGCGATCGCTTGGCATAGGCCGGACCGTGGCTGCCCATCTGGTGCAGCACCAGCACGACGCCCCGCGCCCGCCGCTCGGCAGGCAGGGCCCTGAGGCGCTCGTCGAGGCCATGGAGCAGGGTCTCGTCAAGACATTCGCCCTCGGGACACAGCGTGCCCTCGGGCGGGGTCGCGCCCTGCGCGGGGATCTCCGGTCGGGTGTGGGGGATGCGGTCGCAGACGCCCTTGCAGCCCGACTGGTTCTCGATCCAGAGCACGGCCAGCCCGGCGTGCTGGAGGAGGTCGAGCAGGTTCTCGCTGTCCTGCCCCCGGTCTTCATGCGCCTTGCGCCCCTGGTGCGAGAACATGCAGGGCAGCGAGATGGCGGTGTTGGTGCCGCAGGAGCTGACCTGCTTGAAGCTCAAGGCCTCGAGCCCGCGCAAGCCGGGGTTGGTGTCGCGCGCGTAGCCGTTGAGCGAAAAATGGTCGGCGCGCGCCGTCTCCCCCACCACGAGCATCAGCAGCGGCGGGTGCTGACCCGACAGCAAGGGGATGGTCCGCGCATCCTGCCCGATGGCCTGCGGCGGCCCCGCGGGACGGCGGTCCTGGGCGTAGGCGAAGCGGCCGAGGGAATAGACGCTGCTGAGCGGATTGACGAGGTAGCGCAAGGTCTTGTGGTTGCGCATCGTGCTCGACAGGTCCTTGTAGACGACGAGGCCGACCACCACCACCGTGATGAGACCAAGCATGGCGCCGCCCGCGTTGTTCAGGGCGTTGGCGGGCCAGCGGCCATGGGCCAGCGGTGTGCGCAGCACCCACCACAGGGGCAGCGCGGCCAACAGGACAACCGTGAGCAGCAGGCGAAGGCTGAGCAGGTCACGGGTTTCGCGCGCGTCCGTGGACATGACGTTGACGATCATGGTGGGGTCGATCACGATCCCGTAGGTGCCCATGAAGTGCGCACCGATCGCGGCCGACACCAGCAGCAGGCCGATGGCGGGCTTCAGCGTGGACCGCCAGGCCAGGGCGCTCAGCAAGGCCGCGACCACGGCCGCGATCATCAGGCCCAGGGCCAGCATGAAAACGACGCCGCGCGGTCCGTCGAGCTCGGGCAGCGCATCGAGCGCACGCCACAGGGGCAGGTTGGCCGGACCGGCCAGCCACAGCGATACCAGGCCGACCACGACCGCGGGCCGACGGCGCCGACCCTCGGCGCGAGCCGGCTCCGGTTGCCCGGACATGGAAGGGGTGCGGCGAAACCAGGAAAAAAAGGAAGACCAGGAGGACCAGGAAGACCAAGGCATGGGCAGGGACTGTGCCTGCGCTGCCTTGGGTTTCGCTTAAGAGGCCCCCGTCACTTGAACAGGTTCTTGACCCGGTCGGTCCAGCTCATGGCGTTGGGCGAGTGCCTATCGCCTCCCTTGCGCAGGCTCTCGTCGAGCTCCTTGAGCAGCTTGCGCTGGTGCTCGGTCAGCTTGATCGGGGTCTCCACCGCCACATGGCAGTACAGGTCGCCGGGGTAGCTCGAGCGCATGCCCTTGATGCCCTTACCGCGCAGGCGGAAGGTCTTGCCGTGCTGGGTGCCCTCGGGCAGCTCGATCTCGGCCTTGCCGCCAAGCGTGGGCACCTCGATGTTGCCCCCCAGGGCCGCCGTGACCACGCCCACCGGCACCGAGCAGTGCAGGTCGTCGCCGTCGCGCTCGAAGATCTCGTGCTGCTTGACGCGGATCTCGATATAGAGATCACCCGGTGGCCCGCCGTTGGTGCCCGGCTCGCCGTTGCCTGCCGAGCGGATGCGCATGCCCTCGCTGATGCCGGCCGGGATCTTGACCTCCAGCGTCTTGTGGGTCTTGATACGCCCGGCGCCGTGGCAGGCGGGGCAGGGCTCGGGGATGACCTTGCCGCCCCCGCGGCACTGCGGGCAGGTCTGCTGGATGCTGAAGAAGCCCTGGCGCAGATGGACCTGGCCCGAGCCGCTGCAGGTGGTGCAGACCTTGGGGCTGGTGCCGGGCTTGGCGCCGCTGCCGTGGCAGGTGTCGCACTCGTTCCAGCTCGGGATGCGGATCTGCGTTTCCTTGCCGGCGGCCGCCTCCTCCAGCGTGATCTCCATGGCGTAGCTGAGATCGCCACCGCGGAAGACCTGCTGGCCGCGCCGCCCTCCCGCGCCGCCGGTCTGGCCGAAGATGTCGCCGAAGATGTCGCCGAAGGCCTCGGCAAAGCCGCCGAAGCCTTCCTGGCCTGGCCCGCCGCGAAAGCCGCCCATGTTCGGGTCGACGCCGGCGTGGCCGTACTGGTCATACGCGGCGCGCTACTGCGCATCGGAGAGCATCTCGTAGGCCTCCTTGGCCTCCTTGAACTT
>CAISYQ010000393.1 GCA_903889735.1 uncultured Methylibium sp. | reverse complement strand
GAGCGAGCGCAGCAGGTCGGCCAGCGCCTGCGGCGTCAGCGCCGACTGCGGCAGGTGCAGGGCCGCGCCGTGCTGGGCCAGGTGCTGGGCGTTGTCGCGCTGGTGGGAGGTGGTGCTGACGATCAGCGGGACCAGCACGCTGGCCACCCCGGCGGCGCAGAGCTCGCTCACCGTCACGGCCCCGGCGCGGCAGACCACGAGATCGCAGTCGGCCAGGCGGCTGGCCATGTCGTCGATGAAGGGCAGCACCTCCACCCCGCGTGCGAGGCCATGGAGCGCATAGGCGGCCCTCACGGCATCGCTGTGGGCCTGCCCGGTCTGGTGGGTGACCCGCGGACGCTCGGTCGGGTCCAGCAGGGCCAGCGCGGCGGGCAGCGCCTCGTTGAGCGCCCGGGCCCCGAGACTGCCGCCGACCACCAGCACGCGCAGTGGGCCCTCGCGCCCGGCGCAGCGCTCGGCCGGCGCCGGCAGCGCTTCAATCTCGGCGCGCACCGGGTTGCCGGTCACGACCGCGCGCTTCGTCCGGGCCGCCGCGGCGCCGTCGAAGCCGAAGAGGATGCGGTCGGCCAGCGGCCGCAGCGCCCGGTTGCTCATCAGCAGCGCCGCATCGGCATTGACCAGCAGCAGCGGCTTGCCCAGCAGCGCCGCCATCAGTCCGCCGGGAAAGCACACATAGCCGCCCATGCCGAGCACCGCGGT
This sequence comes from uncultured Methylibium sp., assembly GCA_903889735.1. Taxonomy (GTDB): domain Bacteria; phylum Pseudomonadota; class Gammaproteobacteria; order Burkholderiales; family Burkholderiaceae_C; genus Methylibium. Next base: position 994 of record CAISYQ010000393.1, on the reverse strand, counting down.
GGCCGCGCGCCGGCGCAGGATCCCGGCGCACGCGCCGAAGGCGGCGAGCAGCCGCAGCCCGCCAGTCAGGGTGTGCACCAACCCCTTGCCGCGCAGGCCGCTGAAGGCGATGCGGTCCATCTCGATGCCCGACTCGGCTGCAGGCGGCACCAGCCGGTTCTCCATGCCCTGGGTCGTGCCCAGCCAGCTGACGGTCCAGCCGCGCTGCTGCATCTCGTGGGCAACGGCCAGACCGGGGATGACGTGACCGCCGGTGCCGGCGGCCATGATGACGAGGTGGCGGGCGCTCATGGGGTGAGCCTCTGGCCGGCGGTGGCGCGGTCCGCCAAGCGCGAGTGCTGCCACCGCCGCGCCACGAGGTGAAGCGGCCTCACGCCCGCCCTCCCCGCATCAACTGCCGATTCTCGATATCGACCCTGAGCACGATGGCCAGCGCGACGCAGTTCATCAGGATGGCCGAGCCGCCGTAGCTCATCAACGGCAGCGTCAGCCCCTTGGTCGGCAAGACCCCCAGGTTGACGCCCATGTTGATGAAGGCCTGCGCGCCGATCCACAGACCGATGCCCTGGGCCACCAGGCCTGGAAACACGCGGTCCAGGGCAATCGCCTGGCGGCCGATGTTGAAGATGCGGCGGGTCAGCCAGAAGAAGGCGGTGATCACCGCCAGCACGCCGATGAAGCCGAGTTCCTCGCCGATCACCGCGAGCAGGAAATCGGTGTGGGCCTCGGGCAGGTAATGCAGCTTCTCCACGCTGGCGCCCAGGCCCTGGCCGAACAGCTCGCCGCGGCCGAAGGCAATCAACGAATGGGAGAGTTGGTAGGCCTTGCCGAGCGTGTATTTCTCGTCCCAGGGGTTGAGGTAGGCAAAGATCCGGTCGCGGCGCCACTCGCTCAACGTGATCATCAACACGAAGGCGCCGATCAGCAGCGCGGTGATCAGCAGGAACATGCGGCCGTTGACACCGCCCAGAAAGAGGATGCCCATCGCCACGGT
>CAISYQ010000392.1 GCA_903889735.1 uncultured Methylibium sp. | reverse complement strand
CGGCGGCGGCCAGACCCTGGACCACCTGGGTGTGCAGCGCTGCGCGTTCGATGCGGTCCTGCTCCAGGCTCTGGGGCGCGAGCGACGCCGCGACATCACCCAGTGCGGCTGGTCGGGTGGGGGCTTCGCGGCGGCGGGCCGGGGCTCGCCGGGTGCGTGGCGTGGCGGGAAGCGGGGCGGTGGTTCTGGGCATGGCGTGGTGCGATGAAGGGGTGGAATGGACCCGTTGCACATCGATCCTGCGGACTGCAGCCCAGGGGATCGGGTGGCTGTCAACTGTACAAGCCCCTCCGCCCCCAACTCAAGCGTCAGCGGCGTGGCGTTTGCTGCGCAGGTTCTTCTTGATCTCGCGCAGTCGCCCGCGCAGAGTGGCGGGCAGGCGCAGCGCCACGCCGGTGGTGAGGATGTCGATGATCACCAGGTGGAGCAAGCGCGACACCATCGGGCTGTAGCGGTCGTAGTCCTCCGGGTGGTCGGCCGCCAGCAGGATGTGCTGGGTGGCGTTGGCCGTGCGCGCCAGCGGGCTGCCGCTGGCGGTGATGAGGAGGGTGGTTGCGCCCTGGCGGCGGGCGATCTCGGCGGCGTCCAGCAGGTCGCGGCTGCGGCCCGAGTTGGAGATGATCACGGCGCAGTCGCCTTCGCCGAGCATGGTGGCGCTCATCACCTGCACATGGCCGTCGCTCACGGCTGCTGCGTTCACGCCGAGCCGGAAGAACTTGTGCTGGGCGTCCTGGGCCACGATGCCGGAGTTGCCCACGCCGTAGAACTCGATGCGTCGCCCGGCCAGGCCGGCCCTGGCCAGCGCGTCGATGGCCCGCTCGAAGGCGTGCGCGGTCGCCGTCCCGCGGAACTTCAACAGCGCGCTCGCGGCGTTGTCGATCACCTTGACGATGATGTCGGCCGGCGCGTCGCCCTCATCGACCGCCCGGTGCACGAAAGGCACGCCCTCGTTCACGGCGGCCGCGAGGCTGCGCTTGAGGTCGGTCAGGCCCCCGTAGCCGAGGCTGCGGCACAGGCGTACCACGGTGGGCTTGCTGACGCCGGCCCGCTCGGCCAGGGTGGAGACCGGCTGGGTGACGAAGCCGCGCGGCTCGGCCAGCAGCAGCTCGGCCACCCGCCGCTCGGCCGGTGAGAGCCCTGCCAGACTGGTCCGGATGCGCTCCAGCATCGGGACTCAGCTCTCCTCGGACCAGGCGAAGCCGTCGCGGGCGATCAGCGCGCTGGCCGCCGCTGGCCCCCAGCTGCCGGCCGCGTAGGGCTTGGGCCCCTCGGACTCGCGCGACCAGTGGTGCAGGATGGGCTCGACCCAGCGCCAGGCCTGCTCCTGCTCGTCGCTGCGCACGAAGAGGTTGAGCCGGCCGGCCAGTGCGTCGAGCAGCAGCCGCTCGTAGGCGCCCACGCGCTCGGTCGCGAAGGCCTTGCCGAAATCGAGGTCCAGCGACACCGGCGCGAGCAGCTCATGCTGGCCCGTGCCCTTGGCGGCGAGCAGGTGCAGCTCCAGACCGTCCTCCGGCTGCAGCTTGATCACGAGCTTGTTGGCCGGGCTGGAGTTGGAGAAGATCGAGTGCGGCACATGCCGGAAATTGATCACGATGTGCGCTTCCTGCGAGGCCAGCCGCTTGCCGGTGCGGATGTAGAAGGGCACACCCGCCCAACGCCAGTTCTGCACCTCGGTGCGCAGCGCCACGAAGGTCTCGGTGGTGCTGCCCGGCGGGACGCGGGCCTCGTCCTGGTAGCCCACCACCGGTTTGCCGTCGATGGCACCGGCCCGGTACTGGCCGCGCAGCACGTCGCGGGCGACCTCGCGCTCGCCGAAGGGACGCAGCGAGCGCAGCACCTTGAGCTTCTCGTCGCGGATGGCGTCGGCGTCGCTGCTGGCGGGTGCCTCCATCGCGATCATGGTGAGCAGCTGCAGGGCGTGGTTCTGCACCATGTCGCGCAGCGCGCCGGTGCGGTTGTAGAAGTCGCCGCGGGTGCCCACGCCCAGGGTCTCGGCCAGGGTGATCTGGATGTTGGCGATGCTCTCGCGCCGCCAGATCGGCTCGAACAGGGCATTGCCGAAGCGCAGCGCCGAGAGGTTCTGCACGGCCGGCTTGCCCAGATAGTGGTCGATGCGCAGGGCCTGGCGCTCGTCGAAGACGCTGCGCACCACGCGGTTGATCTGCTGGGCGCTGGCGAGGTCCTGGCCCAGCGGCTTCTCGAGCACCACCCGCACATGGGGACCGTTGAGGCCCACCGCGCCGAGCTGCTCGCACACCGGCACGAAGAGCTCGGGACTGGTGGCCAGGAAGAGCACCACGGTCTCGGCGCCGCGCGCATCGATCCAGTCCTTGAGGCCCTGGTAGTCCTCGACCTTGGACAGGTCCATGCGGCGGTAGTGGAGCAGGCCGGCAAAGCGCGCGAACTCCTCCTCGCTGGGCCGCTTGGCGGTGTCAACCTCGGCGAAGCGCTCATGGATCAGGGCGCGGTACTCGTCGTCGCTGCGGGCGTCGCGCGCCACCGCCAGGATGCGGCCACCGGGCGGCAGCTTGCCGTGGCGGAAGGCCTGGAAGAGGGCGGGCATGAGCTTGCGCCAAGCGAGGTCGCCGGTGCCGCCGAAGAGGACGAGGTCGAAGGCCATGAGGGTGTGCTTCGCGTGGGTAATGGGTGGTGATGTAACTTTGTTTCTACGTTATGATCACATCGATTACAAAGCGGGTCAAGCCGAGGAGGTCGATGGGGTCCGGTGCCGGGTCCGCGTCTTGCTCAGCAAAACTCGTCTTGGCGGCGCGCCGCCTGATCCGGGTAGAACAGCCGACTGGCGTTCACGCTTTGCTTTGCGCTTTGCTTTGCGCTTTGCTTTGTCTTCGCAGCCGACTTCCCGCAAGATCTGCGCCACCGTTCCTGCGTCCTTGAACCCGAAGTCTGAGGATTCACACCGATGTCGAGCCATCCCTCCACCGCCGCGCGGGTGCGCGCCGACCGCACCGCCGCCTGGGCCCGCCTGCGCGAGCACCACCAAGCCTGCAGCCCCGGCTTCGACTTGCGAGAGGCCTTCGCGCAGGACCCGGGCCGCTTTGCGGCCCTCTCCTTCGAGGCGCCGGAGCTCTTTGCCGATCTCTCCAAGAACCTGCTCGAGCCCGAGACGCTCGCCCTGCTGCTGGCGCTGGCCCGCGAGACCGGCCTGGAGGCGCGGCGCGACGCCATGTTCGCGGGTGAGCCGATCAACCTCACCGAAGGCCGTGCGGTGCTGCACACGGCGCTGCGTGCCCCGCGCGAGGCCTCGGCCCGGTCCGCCGAGGTGCATGAGGTGCTCGATCGCCTGCTGGCTTATGCCGAAACGGTGCGTGACACCGCATCCCATGGCATCCGCCACATCGTCAACATCGGCATCGGTGGCAGCGACCTCGGTCCGCGCATGGCGATCCTGGCGCTGGAGCCGCACGCCCACCGCGATCTCCAGTTCCACTATGTGAGCAATGTCGACGGCCATGACATCACTGCGGTGCTGCGCCGCCTGGAGCCCACGAGCACGCTCTTCATCATCGCCTCCAAGACCTTCACCACCCAGGAGACCATGGCCAACGCGCAGGTCGCGCGCGAATGGTTCCTGGCCGGCGGCGGCACCGACATCGCCCGCCACTTCGTGGCCACCACCACCAACGTGACCGCGGCTGCGGCCTTCGGCATCGACACCACCTTTGGCTTCTGGGACTGGGTGGGCGGGCGTTACTCGATGTGGAGCGCCATCGGCCTGCCCATCGCCATTGCCATTGGCGCGGCCCACTTCCGCGAACTGCTCGCCGGGGCGCATGCCCTGGACCGGCATTTCGCCACCACGCCGCTGGAGCGCAACCTGCCGGTGTTGCTGGGCCTGGTCGATGTGTGGAACCGCAATTTCCTGGGCTGTGCGAGCCGCAGCGTCGCGCCCTACCACCAGGGCCTGGCGCGCCTGCCGGCCTACCTGCAGCAGCTCGAGATGGAGAGCAACGGCAAGTCGGTCGACCTTGACGGGCAGGCGCTGGCCTATGCCACCAGCCCGGTGGTCTGGGGCGAGCCGGGCACCAACGGCCAGCATGCCTATTTCCAGATGCTGCACCAGGGCAGCGACGTGATCCCGGTGGAGTTCATCGCCGTGCGCCAGCCCGACCATGCGCATGCCGATCTGCACCACAAGCTGCTCGCCAACTGCCTGGCACAGTCGCAGGCGCTGATGCTGGGCAAGACCGCGGCCGAGGCGGCCCAGGAGAAGCAGCCCACCGCCAGCACCACCATCGATCCGCAGGTGCTCGCGCGGCACCGGCGCTTCCCCGGCAACCGGCCCAGCACCACCTTGCTGCTCGAGCGCCTGACGCCGCGCGCCCTGGGCGCGCTCATCGCCTGCTACGAGCACCGCGTGTTCAGCAGCGGTGCGGTCTGGGGCATCAACAGCTTCGACCAATGGGGTGTGGAGCTGGGCAAGGCGCTGTGCAATGCGCTGCTGCCGCGGCTGGCCTCGGGCGACGCGAGCGGCCTGGACGGCTCCACCGCCGGCTTGATGGCGCGGCTGCGGCCACCGCCCGCCTGATGCCGTACGCCTGAGCCCGACCACGGCGAAATCCCTCTGCCGGCCGGCCTTCCAGCCTCCAGCATCCGGTTTGCAGTCACCACGCCCCGCGCTCCATCCCCGGCCCCGTCTTCAAGACCCCGTCTCCGAACCCCGCCACCCCCCAGCCCGGAGCACCGCCATGCCCCCGACCCCCTCCCTGCATCCCGTGGTCGCGCGCGTCACCGAGCGCATCCGCGAGCGCAGCGCCGCCACCCGCTCGGCCTACCTGGCGCGCATCCGCGCCGCCGGCGAGGCCGGCACGGCACGCGGCCGCGTGTCCTGCACCAACCTCGCCCACGCCATGGCGGCCAGCCCCGCCAGCGACAAGCTCGTGATCCGCGAGCAGCGTGCGCCCAACCTGGCCATCGTCTCGGCCTACAACGACATGCTCTCGGCCCACCAGCCCTTCGAGCATTTCCCGGCCGTGATCAAGCAGGCCCTGCGCGACTGCGGCGCCACCGCGCAGTTCGCGGGTGGCGTGCCGGCCATGTGCGACGGCGTCACCCAGGGCCAGCCGGGCATGGAGCTGTCGCTGTGGTCGCGCGACGTGATCGCGCAGTCCACCGCCATCGCGCTCAGCCACGCGGTCTTCGACGGTGCGCTGATGCTGGGCGTGTGCGACAAGATCGTGCCCGGGCTCTTGATCGGCGCGCTCGCCTTCGGTCACCTGCCCACCGTCTTCGTGCCGGCTGGGCCCATGAGCTCGGGCATGGCCAACGACGAGAAAGCCCGCATCCGCCAGCTGCATGCGCAGGGGCTGGTGGGCCGTGAGGAACTGCTGGCCTCCGAGATGCAGAGCTACCACGGCGCCGGCACCTGCACCTTCTATGGCACCGCCAACAGCAACCAGATGCTGATGGAGGTGATGGGCCTGCACCTGCCGGGCAGCGCCTTCATCACGCCGGGCACGCCGCTGCGCGAGGCCCTCACGGCCGAGGCCGCGCGCCGCGTGCTCGCCCTGTGCGCGCCGGGCGAGGCCCGCACACCCATCGGCGAGATCGTCGATGAGCGCGCGGTGGTCAACGCCATCGTCGGCCTGCTGGCCACCGGTGGCTCGACCAACCACACCCTGCACCTGGTGGCCATCGCGCAGGCGGCCGGCATCGTCATCGACTGGACCGACTTCGACGAGCTCTCAGCTGCCACGCCGCTGCTCGCGCGGATCTACCCCAATGGCCAAGCTGACGTGAACCACTTCCACGCGGCGGGCGGCATGGGCCTGTTGATCCGTGAGCTGCTGGACGCCGGGCTGATGCATGAGGATGTGCGCACCGTCATGGGCCGCGGCCTGCGCGCCCACGCCGCCGAGCCCTGGCTGGACGGCGGGGGGCTGGCCTGGCGCGCGCCGCCCGCGGTGCCGGCCGACACCGGCGTGTTGCGCCCCGCCACCGACCCCTTCCAGGCCGATGGCGGCATGCGCCTGCTCCAGGGCGGGCTTGGCCGGGCGATCTTCAAGGCCTCGGCTGTCAAGCCCGAGCACCGCGCCGTCACGGCGCCGGCCCGCATCTTCGATTCGCAGGCGCAGATGCTCGCGGCCTTCCAGACGGGCGAGCTGAACCGCGACGTGGTCGTGGTCCTGCGCTTCCAGGGCCCGCAGGCCAACGGCATGCCCGAGCTGCACCAACTCACCCCCAGCCTGGCGGTGCTGCAGGACCAGGGTCACCGGGTGGCGTTGGTGACCGACGGCCGCATGAGCGGCGCCTCGGGCAAGGTGCCGGCCGCCATCCACCTGTGGCCGGAGGCCGCCGCGGGCGGCGCGCTGGCCCGCTTGCATGACGGCGATGTGGTGCGTGTCGACGCCTTGGCCGGCGTGCTGGAGGCGCTGGTCGACCCCGCCGAATGGGCCGCGCGCGAGGCCGCCCCTGCGCCGACCGGCGTGGCCGACACCGGCTGCGGCCGCGAGCTCTTTGCCAGCCACCGCCGCGCGAGCCGCTGCGCGGAAGAGGGCGCCATCAGTTGGGCGGGCTGACAGCGACCCCAGGGCGGTCCCCGCCCGGCTCACCCGCTTCGGGGACCGAGTTCGCCCGGGTGGTTCGGCGCGGCCTGGTGAGCCCGTGAAACCCTTCCTATCAACACCCCCTTCAGGAAAACCGACATGAGCCTTGAATCGCACAACGCCCTGCTCGACGCGGTGATGACCGCCGCGCCGGTGATCCCGGTGATCGTGATCGACCGCGTCGAGGACGCGCTGCCGCTGGCCCGGGCCCTGGTGGCCGGCGGCCTGCCGGTGCTGGAGGTGACGCTGCGCACGCCCGCCGCGCTGGAGGCGATGCGGGCGATGGCCGGCGTGCCCGGCGCCATCGTCGGGGCCGGCACGGTGCTGGACGCCACGCAGTACGACGCGGCCATCGCCGCGGGCGCGCGCTTTGTCGTCTCGCCCGGGCTGACCGAGCGGCTGGCGGCCGCCGCCCGCGAGCGCGCGGTGCCGCTGTTGCCCGGCACGGCCACCGCCAGCGAGGTGATGGCCGCCCGCGAGGCCGGCTTCACGCGGCTCACGTTCTTCCCGGCCGAATCGGCAGGTGGCGTGTCGGCACTCAAGGGCCTGTGCAGCGTCTTCCGCGATGTGCGTTTCTGCCCCACCGGCGGTATCACCGCGGCCATCGCCCCGGCCTACCTGGCGCTGCCGCAGGTGGCCTGCGTGGGCGGCTCCTGGCCCATGCCGGCCGATGCGATCCAGGCCGGCGACTGGGCGCGGGTCGAGGCCCTGGCCCGCGAGGCGGCGGGGTTGCGGCGCGGCGCCAAGGGCTGATCCGCTCGACCGGCGATCGTCGTCACAGGCTGCCGCGACGCCCTGCCGAGACACCCTGCCGACACACCCTGCCGAGGCGACCGGCCCGGCCCGGTCCCTCCAGATTCACAGCCTGAGCCCACAAGCCTCCTCGCCATGAGCCTTCTGATCCCGCTTGACGTCACCTGCGCCGTCGACATTCCCTGCCGCCTCGGCGAATCGCCGGTGTGGTCGGCCCAGGAGCAGGCGCTCTACTGGGTGGACATCCCGGAGGGCCGGCTGCACCGCTGGTCGCACGCGGGTGGCGAGCACCGCGGACCCCGCGAGGGCGGCGTACACCGCGGACCCCGCGAGGGCGGCGTGCACCGCGGACCCCACGAAGGCGGCTTGCGCCGCCAGTGGCAGCTGCCCGCCGCCATCGGCAGCCTGGCCCTGCGCGAGCGCGGCGGCCTGCTGCTGGCGCTCAAGACCGGCCTCCACGCCTTCGACCCCGACACCGGTGCGCTGGAACGGCTGTGCCATCCCGAGGCCGATCGCCCCGAGTTGCGGCTCAACGACGGCAAGGTCTCGCCCGAGGGCCGCTTCTGGGTGGGGTCCATGGACGACGGCCCCGAGCGTCTGCCGCTCGGCAGCCTGTGGCGGCTGGACGCCGACTGCCGCTGTACGCGCATGGTCACCGGCCAGCGCGTGCCCAACGGTCTGGCCTGGAGCCCCGACGGCCGCACGATGTACCGCGCCGACACCCGCGCCCTGACCGTCTGGCGGCACGACTACGACCCGGCCAGCGGCGCCCTCGGCGAGGCCGAGGTTTTCGTGGTGATGCAGCCCGACGGGGGCCGGCCCGATGGCGCGGCGGGCGATATGGAGGGCTGGTCCTGGAACGCCGGCGTCGGCGCCGGGCGGCTGAACCGCTTCAGCCCCGAGGGGGAGCTGATGGGCTTTGTGCCGCTGCCCGTCAGCCACCCGACCATGCCCTGCTTCGGCGGGCCGGACCTGCGCACGCTCTATGTGACCTCGATGCGCAACGGCGTGGCGGCGGAGCTGCTCGCCCAGCATCCGCTCTCGGGCAGCGTGCTCGCGCTGGCCGCGCCCGTGGCCGGCGTGCCGGTGGCGGCCTACCGGGGTTAGGACGCCTTCACAGGCTCAAGCCCAGGCCCAGGTCCAGGGCCCGGCCGGCACCCCGCAGGGCCGGCGACTCGGGCGCATCGATCACGAAGACCGGGATGCTCCGCAGGTAGTCGCGAAAACGCCCCTTGGCCTCGAACTGCGCCCGGAAGCCGGAGTGTTCGAGCTCCCTCACCATGCGCGGCACGATCCCGCCGCCGATGTACACGCCGCCGCGCGCGCCCAGCGTCAGGGCCAGGTTGCCGGCCACGCTGCCGAGGAACTGGCAGAAGAGCTGCACCGCGGTCGTGCAGGCGGGGCAGTCGTCCCGCCGGGAACCGGCCAGCACCTCGGCCGGCGTGGTCATGAGGACCCGCCGCTCGCTCAGCTCGCAGGCGGCCTCGTACAGGTTCACCAGCCCCGGCCCGGACAGCGCCCGCTCGGCCGACGCATGACCGAAGCGCTTGCGCAGCAGGCGCAACACGGCCTCCTGCAGTGCGTCGGTGGCGGCCAGCGTCACATGGCCGCCCTCGCCCTGCAGGGGCAGACGGGCACCGCCCGCCCGGCCGGCTTCCGGCGCACCCTCCTCGCTGGCAGCCGCTCCTGCGCCCATTCCCGCTGGCATCAGGCCCGAGACCCCCAGCCCCGTCCCGGGGCCGATCAAGGCCATCGGCGCCCCTGCGACCGCCTCACCGCCACCGATGAGGTGCAGGTCGTCGCGGGTGAGCAGCGGCAGCGCCAGCGCCAGCGCCGTGAAGTCGTTCACCACCGCCAGCCGCTCCAAGCCCAGCCCGCGCCGGAGCGCGCTGGCGGAGAAGGACCAGTGGTGGTTGGTCATCTGCACCGGGTCGCCCGTCACCGGGTTCGCGATGCCGATGGCGCAGCCCGCCGGTACTGGCAGTCCCTGCGTCTGCAGGTAGTGCCGCACCGCGGCCTCCAGCGATTCATGCGCCGCGCAGGGCAGCGTGGCCCCGTGCACGAGCGGCGCACCGGGTGCCGCCTGCCAGGCGAAGCGGGCGTTGGTGCCGCCGATGTCGGCGAGGAGGCGGGGGTGGTTGGAGGGCATGGAGAGGGGTTCTTTTCAGGATATCCGAGACAACCTTCGAGGGCGCAGTTCGATCGGCGCCAGCCGCGTTATCACGCCGGGCTTTCAGTGATGAGCTGTATGCAGAGGCTCAAATACCGACGGCGCCCAATGGGGCGCCGTCGGCTATTCCAAGAGCAAGCTAGCTGAGCTTCATCG
>CAISYQ010000391.1 GCA_903889735.1 uncultured Methylibium sp. | reverse complement strand
GCGTGAGATGCGCTTCAATGGCGCCGCCCAAATCGACAGCCCGGTGCACCGCTGGGAGTCGCTGAACGTCGGTGACGCGGTGGTCGGTCCGTCGTCCGTCAATGGCGCGACGCTGACCTGCCCGATTCCGCCCGGCTGGCAGCTGCGGGTCGATGACTACGGCAATGCCGAGCTGACCCGGGCCGCTTGAGCGCCCCCCGAAGAGGAGATACCCCATGTTTGAGCGCATCCATTTCACCGAGTACCTGGACTTGGACCTGAATGACGAGCACTGGTACTGCCACGACTGCGGCACCCGGCTGATCTCGGCACGCCTGAACTACAAGAAGGGCTGCCTGGTGGCCGAGCGCATGCCCGAGGAGATCCACAACCCCGTGATCGACGGCCCCTACAGCTTTGCGCCCGACAAGGACTGGGTGCGCATCCTGGAGTTCTACTGCCCCGGCTGCGCGCGCCAGATCGAGACCGAGTACCTGCCGCCCGGCCACCCGATCACCCACGACATCGAGGTCGATCTCGACAGCCTGAAGGCGCGCCTGCAGAGGGGCGAGCTCGTGGTCCAGGGCGGCAAGCTGGTCAAGCCGCAGCCGAGCGAAGGAGTCCGCCCATGAACGCCGCCAGCCCGAGCCTGGCCATCGACTCGATCGACATCGACGTCGGCGGTACCTTCACCGACCTGGTGCTCACGCTCGATGGTGAACGCATCATCGCGAAGTGCCCGACCACGCCGCACGATCTCTCGGTCGGCTTTGTCAACGCCGTCGAGGCCGGCGGCGAGAAGCTGGGCCTGACGGTAGAGGAGCTGCTGCCCAAGATCGATGTCATCCGCTACTCCACCACCGTGGCACTCAACCGGCTGCTGCAACGCCAGGGTCCGCGCATCGGCCTGCTGATGACCGAAGGCCACGAGGATGCCATCCTGATCGGCCGCGGCGCGCAGTGGACCGACGGCCAGCGGGTGGCCGAACGCCGCAACATCGCGGCGCAGAACAAGCCCCTGCCGCTGATCGAGCGCAACCTCATCCTCGGCGTGCGCGAACGCATCGACTCCAGCGGTGCCGTGGTGCGCCCGCTCGACGAGGAGGACGTGCGCCGCAAGCTGCGCCTGCTGATGGACCGCGGCGCGCGCGCGATCGTGGTCTCGCTGCTGTGGAGCTTCATGAACCCGGCCCACGAGAAGCGCGTGCGGGAGATCATCCGCGAGGAGTACAAGGAATACCACATCGGCTTCCTGCCCGTGGTGCTGTCCTCCAGCGTGGTCGCCAAGATCGGCGAGTACGAGCGCACCATGACCGCGGTGCTCGATGCCTACCTGCAGCGCTCCATGCAGAACGATATCGGCGCCACCTGGGACAAGCTGCGTGACAAGGGCTATCGCGGCGCCTTCCTGATGATCCACAACTCCGGCGGCTCGGCCGACATCTTCAAGACCCCGGCCTCGCGCACCTTCAACGGTGGACCGGTCGCGGGGCTGATGGGCTCGGCCTACTTCGCGCAGAAGCTTGGCTATCGCAACGTGATCGCTGGCGACGTGGGCGGCACCAGCTTCGATGTGGCGCTGGTGGTGGAGAGCAGCGTGCGCAACTACACCTTCCGTCCCGTGATCGACAAGTGGATGGTCAACGTCACCATGATGCAGACCCTCTCGGTCGGCGCGGGCGGCGGCTCGATCGCCCATGTCGAGCGCGGCACCCAGCGGCTCACCGTCGGGCCGCGCAGTGCGGGCTCGATGCCCGGGCCGGTCTGCTACGACCTCGGCGGCACCGAACCCACCGTGACCGACGCCGACGTGGTGCTCGGCTACATCAACCCCGACACCTATTACGGCGGGCGCATGCCGCTGAACAAGGCCCGGGCCGAGAAGGCGATCCGCGAGAAGATCGCCGAGCCGCTGGGCATCGGCATGATCGAGGCCGCGGCGCTGATCCGCCGCGTGATCGACGAGCACATGGCCGGCGCCATCAAGCGCGAGGTCCACATGCGCGGCTACCACCCAGAAGACTTTGTGCTCTTCGCCTTTGGCGGCGCCGGCCCAACCCACATGTCGGGCTTTCGCGGCGACGTGCCCAAGGCGGTGATGTTCCCGGCCGCGCCGGTGTTCTGCGCGATGGGGTCCTCCATCATGGACATCGTCCACATGTACGAGCAGTCGCGCCGCATGGTCTTCATGGAGCCGCTGACCGAGCGGCTGGTGATCGACCGCGGGCAGTTCAACGAGACTGTCTCCCACCTGATCGACCGCGCCCGCCAGGACCTGGTGAGCGAGGGGCTGGACGCCGCCGATGCGGTGTTCTCGCTCGAGCTCGACATGCTCTACGGCGGCCAGGTCAACCTCAAGCGGGCGGCCTCGCCGCGGGTGGCGATCGAGTCCGACGCGGACGCCCTGGCGGTGTATGACGCCTTCGAGAAGGAGTTCTCCGAGGCCTTCTCGCCGCTGGTGGTCAACAAGCCGGGCGGCGTCTTCCTCGACAACTTCGTGCTGCGCGTGACGGTGCCCACCTGGAAGCCCGAGGTGCCGGTCTATGAGCTGCAGGGCGAGGACCCCTCGGCGGCGCTGCTGGGCCGCCGCAAGGCCTACTGGCCCGAGCTCAAGAGCGTCGGGTCTGCCGGGCAGTGGGTCGACACCCCGATCTACCAGTTCGAGCAGCTGCAGCCCGGCAACCTGGTCATGGGCCCGGCGGTGGTCGAGGCCGAGCTGACCACCATCACGGTGCCGCCCGGCAGCAAGTTCGCGATCGAGAAGCACGGACTGGGCATCCTGGAGGCGGTGAACCCGCCGCCGCCGCGCAAGCGCATCGCTTCCAGCGTGGCCGTGGCCGCCTGACCCGCACGCCCACCCGCATCCCGCACACCGGAGAACCACCCATGGGCATTCCCACCCTCGAGGAAAAGCTGGCCTGGCTCAAGCCCTCGCCGGCCAGCCAGCGCGAGCTCGACCTCGCAGCGCAGATCGACTCGGCCACCTTCGAGATCGGCTTCCAGCGCACCAACGACATCCTCGACGAGGGAATGGACGTCTTCCAGCGTTCCTGCCGCTGCGCCATGGGCGTGGCCGGCGACTCGCTGGTGGCCATCATGACCGCGGCCGGCGACATCGTGAACGGCTCCTGTGGCACCTACCTGCACGCGGTGATCCCGCCGCTGATCATCAAGTACATCCTCGCCACCTACGGCTCCGAGATCCGCGACGGCGACCTCTGGTTCGCCAACGATGCGGTCTATGGCGGGGTGCACAACCCCGACCAGATGGTCTGCATGCCGGTGTACTACGAGGGCCGGCTCGTGGCCTGGACCGCGGCCCTGGTGCACACCACCGAGACCGGCGCCATCGAACCCGGCGGCATGCCGGTGTCGGCCACCACCCGCTTCGAGGAGGGCATGAACATCCCGCCCATGCGCATCGGGCGCGACTTCAAGCTCAGCGAGGACGTGGTGTCGATGTTCGTGGCCTTCGGGCTGCGGGCGCCGTCGATGATCGCGGTCGACCTCAAGGCCCGCTGCACCACCGCCGACCGGGTGCGCACCCGCCTCATCGAGCTGTGCGACCGCGAGGGCCCGGACTACGTGACCGGCCTGTTCCGCAAGATGCTCCAGGAGGCCGAGGCCGGGGCGCGCGCCATCATCGAGCAGTGGCCGGACGGCAAGTACCGCTGCGTCACCTTCAGCGACGCCGTGGGTCTGAAGCAAGGGTTGGTGCGCAGCTGCTTCATGACGATCGAGAAGACCGGAGACCGCATGCTGGTCGACCTCTCCGAGACCGGCCCCGAGACGCCCTCGCCCTACAACGCTCATCCGCAGGCGGCGATCGCGCATTTCTCCAACTACATCTACGAATACCTCTTCCACGCCCTCCCGATCAGCAACGGCACCTTCGCCGGGATTGATTTCAAGTTCGGCCACAACACCTGTCTGAGTCCCGACCCGCGCGCAGCCACCTCCTGCTCGGTGATGATCTCCACCGGCGTGATGAGCGCGGTGCACAACTCGGTCGCCAAGGCCATGTTCTCCACCGGGCTGTGGAAGCAGGCCGGCGCCTCCATGGGCAACGGCGGCAACGCGCTGGTGCTCGCGGGCCAAAACCAGTGGGGCGCGCCCTTCGCGGACATGCTGGCCTACTCCATCAACACCGAGGGGCAGGGTGCCCGGCCCACCGAGGACGGCATGGACGCCTTCGGCTTCCCCTGGTGCGTGTTCGGCCGCGCGCCCAACACCGAATCGGTGGAGAACGAGTTCCCGCTGCTGGTGCCCCTGTCCAACCACTGGAAGGACTCCTGCGGCCACGGCAAGTACCGCGGTGGCGTCGGCACAGCGCAGATGTGGGTGGCCCACCATGTGCCGGCCCTCTACATGATGGCCATCGCCGACAACACCAAGCTGCAGACGCCGCAGCCCCTGTTCGGCGGCTATGCGCCTTGCACGGTGCCGGGTATCGGCATCCGCAACGCCAACGTCAAGCAGCTGATGATGGAGGGCGACGAGGCGCTGACCATGGATGTGCAGGACCTGCTCACCACCCGCTCGGTCGGTGGCGACTACGAGGTCGAGTTCCAGGGCCGCTCGGTGCGCCCCTACAACAACGGCGACGTGGCGACCTTCGCCTTCTCCTGCGGCGGCACCGGCTATGGCGATGTGCTTGACCGCGACCCGCGGGCGGTCGAGGCCGACTTGGTCAAGGGCGTGCTGTCCGAAGGCTCGGCGCGCAGCGTCTACAAGGTGGTTTGGGATGCGTCGCTGCGCCGGGTCGACCTGGCCGCCACAGCCGAGCTGCGCAAAGCGGAGCTCGCCGCCCGCATGCAGCGCGGCAAGCCTTACGAGGCGTTCGAGGTCGAGTGGCTCAAGCAGAAGCCCGCCGACGAGATCCTCACCTACTACGGCTCCTGGCCCGATGCCAAGGTCGTCAACCCGCTGCTGCGGGCGTGAGCGGCGAGGCACCTTGACCGAGACACAGACGGGGAGGGCGCTAGGCATGGACAAGGTCACCGGTGCGGTCTGGCGCAAGCGGATGCAGGACCTGTCGCGCAATGTGGGGCGGCCGCATGCGCCGCTGTTCGCGCCGCTGGCGCTGGCCGTGGCGGCGCAGATCGAGGCGATCCCGGTCGCCGAGATGCTGCGCGATGCCACCCGCCTGCGCAAGAACGCCAGCGAGCTGCGCCGCATCCTCGGCCTCGACGCCGTGGTCTGCGCCGTGCCCTCGGCCCTGGAGTGGGAGGCGGCGGGTGCGGCGGTGTCTGGCGACTGGCCACCCCGGGTGCTGAGCGTGCCGCCCGGCGCCCCTGGTGAGCTGGACAGCGCGGCGCTGGCCGCCAGCCCGCGCCTGGCGGCCTCGCTCGATGCGACGAGGCAACTGGCCGCTGCCGACGCGAGCGACCCGGTGATCATCGCGGCCCTCACCGGGCCGGCCACGCTGATGGCCCAGTGGCGGGCCGCGGGCGGGGCCGAGGTCGATGCCGAGGCCGGCTACGACCACATCGGCCGCCTGCTGGCCACGCTGGCCCGCCTCTATGCCGAAGCCGGCGTCCATGTGTTGCAGTGGCATGAGAGCGAGCGGCCGGACGAGGCCGACTACGACCACTGGAAGGGCGCGCTCGGAACCGCGGGCAACGTGGCCCGGTTTCACCGCATCCCGCCGCTGCTGGTGTTTGCCGGTCCGGCCCCGGCGGCGGTCTGCCCGCCACAGGCGGTCCCCTGCCCGACGCTCGACCAGCTGGCCGCCGCCCCACCGCGCGCCCATGGCCGTGCCTGGGGGATTGAGCCCAGCGCCTGGGCCCCGCTCCCCGGGGAGACCGCCAGCGAGCGCTACATCACGACGGTAGCCGACCTCTCGCCAGATCTCGGCATCGCCGCGCTGAAGGCCAGCGTCGATCAATGGCGTCAATCGCTCGGCGGCCATTGACCGCGCACGGGGCGCTCGGCGGCTTGCTGCCACGCTGCATCTGAGCGGGCGGCCCCGCGCCCTACCAAACCCGGCAAGCCCGCCATGCCCGTCGCCACCACGCCCGTCACCGTCATCACCGGCTTCCTGGGGTCGGGGAAGACCACGCTGGTCAACCGCATCCTGCGCGAGACGCATGGCCAGCGGCTGGCGGTGATCGAGAACGAGTTCGGTGCGGTCGGGGTGGATGCCGAATTCCTGGTAACCGAGAAGAACGAGACCGTCATCCAGCTCGACAACGGTTGCCTGTGCTGCACCGTGCGCGGTGATCTGGCCCGGGCGCTGAACGAGCTGGCGCAGCAGGGCGACGCCGGCGCCTTCAGCTTCGACCGGGTGCTGATCGAGACCACCGGTATCGCCGATCCCGGCCCCATCATCCAGACCTTCCTGGCCGAGACGGCCCTGCTCACCCGTTTCCACCTGGACGGCGTGGTGACGCTGGTCGATGCGCTGCACGGCCTGGCCGCGCTCGAGCGCATCGAGCACCGCGCCCAGATCGGCTACGCCGACTGCCTCCTGCTGACCAAGTGCGACCTGGCCGAGGACACGGCGCGCGAGCTGCTGGACCAGCGCCTGGCCGCGATGAACCCGCCAGCCCGCCGGCTGCCGGTGGACCTGCACCGCGACGACCTGGCCGAGGTGCTGGCACTGTTGTTCGATGCCCGCGGATACACCTTCGACTATGTGCCCCCCGAGGAGCTGGCCCGCCTGCGGGCTGCGCGCCTGGACCTCGCGTCGCCCAGCCGGGATGGTCGCCTGCGGCCGCTCGGCGCGGGCTTGCACAGCGAGGACGTGGTTTCCTGCGTGTTCGAGAGCGAGACGCCGCTGGACCTGGAGCGGCTCAACCAGGTCCTTGACGCGGCGGTGCAGCGCTTCGGGCCGCGCTTGTGGCGCTGCAAGGGCGTGGTCTTCGGCGCCCAGCAGCGCCAACGGCTGGTGGTGCAGGGCGTGCAGAGCATGATCCAGATCCACGGCGGCACGATCTGGCGGCCGCGCGAGCCCCGCCGCACGGTGCTGGTCTTCATCGGGCAGGCGCTCGATGTGGGCTGGATCCTCGCCGCGCTTCGCCTGTGCGAAGTCGGCGTGGCAGCCACCCCTCAGGCCGGGGCGGATCCCGCCTAGTCCTGGGCGGTGTTGCAGGGACGCATGCCCTGCACCAACCTCAACCCAGCGCGCTCAGCCCAGCGCGAATTCCGGCCGCACGGCGCCCTGGCGCGGGAGGCCCATCATCTCGCGGGCCTCGGCGGGGGTGGCGGGCTCCATGTCCATCTCACGGATGATGCGCACGATGCGTTCGGTCAGCTGCACGTTGGTCGCCAGCTCGCCCTGACGGTAGTAGAGGTTGTCCTCCAGCCCGACGCGGGCGTGGCCTCCGAGCAGCAGCGCGCTGACATTGGCCTCGAGCTGCGAGGTCCCGATGCCGCTGACGCAGAAGATGCTGTTCTTGGGCAGGGTGTCCACCATCATCTGCAGGAAGCGCGGCGAGTAGGGCATCGCGTTCTGGAAATTGCGGTGCACGTTCATCACCAGGTTGATGAAGTGGGGCGTGTCGTCCAGGCCCTCGTTGATCAGGGTGGTGGTGTCCTGCAGCACATGGGTGGGGCTGAAGACCTCCCACTCGGGCTTGATGCCGCGCGCCTTCATGCCCGCGGCCAGTTCACGCCCGCGGGTGAGCGGCGTGTTCATCAGGATGTCCTTGCCCTCGAAGGCCAGGCTCAGGGTGGTGGCGTCGAGCGTGCACATCTCGGCGCCGGCGTCCATGCCCTTGAGTCGCTCTTCCCAGAGGATCTCCCAGGTGCCGTCGGGGCGCTGGGCGATCATGTCGCCGTGGACCCCGCCGCCGGTGGAATTGTTGAGGATGATGTCGCAGCCGGCCGCGCGGATGCGGCTGTTCATGTCCCGGTAGATGTCGGGATTGCAGGTCGCGCCGCCGTCCGGGCGCCGCGCGTGCAGCGCCGTCACGCTGGCGCCGGCGTTCCAGCAGCGCACCACGTCGGCCGCGATCTCGTCGGGCTGCGTGGGCAGGTGGGGGTTCTGCGACTTGTGAGCCATGCCGCCGGTGGGGGCGATCGTCAGGATCACTTTGCGTTTGGACATGGTGGGCTTCCGGTGGAGAGGGGGATTGAAGACGTCGGTGCCCAGTATTGCGTCCAACGGGGGCCAGCGCAGTCATGCAGATGACAAGGAGGCTCGGGATTTCCCAGGGGGCCTGCGCCACCGGCGGCCGGTGCCAGGGGTCTCAGGCCGGCATGGCCAACAGGGCGGCGGTGGCGTCGATCACTGCCTGGGATTGGTCGCGGTGCGGCGAGTGGCCGCAGGCGGTGAGCTTGAGCAGCTGGCAGTGGCCCGCGGGCAGGGCGGCGGCGATGCCGTCGATCTGGGCCATGGTGCCGTACTCGTCGTCCTCGCCCTGGATGGCCAGCAGCGGTCCGCACAGGCCGGGCAACAGGCCGCCGAGATGCCAGCGACGGAAGTCGGGGTCCAGCCAGATGTCGTTCCAGCCCCAGAAGGCCGAGTCGACATCGGCATGGTGGCGCGCCAGGCGGCGGCGCAGGTCGCTCTCCAGGCCGCCGCGCAGGTAGGTCTCGCGGGTGGCGGCGATGCTGGCGACCGACAGCTCCTCCACCAGGATGTGCGGTGCCAGAACGACCGTGTGCGAGACCCGTTGGGGCTGGCTCGCCGCGTGGATCAGCGCGATCGAGCCGCCATCGCTGTGGCCGAACAGCGCATAGCGCGGCGGCGCGCCCAGCGCGCGCAGCAGGGCAGGCAGCACCCGCTGGGCCTGGACATGCATGAAGTCGACGCCCCAGCGTTCGTCTGGCGCGCGGGGCGTGGAGCGGCCGTAGCCGGGCCGGGAGTAGACCAGCCCGCGGCAGTCGCAGGCCTCGCAGAGCTGCTGCGGAAAATCGCGCCACATGGACAACGATCCCAGCCCCTCGTGCAGGAAGACGAGCCAGGGCGCTTCTTCTGCCTGGGATCCGACGAAGGCGTATTCGATGTCCAGGGGCCGTCCGCCGGCCTCGAGGCGGACCACCTCGCTCACGCGGCCGCCTGCCGCTCGCGCAGCTTGAAGCGCTGGATCTTGCCGGTGGCCGTCTTGGGCAGCTCGGCCAGGAACTCGATGCGGCGCGGGTACTTGAAGGGTGCGAGGCGGTCCTTCACGAAGGCCTTGAGCGTTTCCTCCAGCGCCGCCGTGGCCTCGATGCCGGGCTTGAGCACCACACAGGCCTTGACGCGAGTGAGACCATCGGCATCTGCCACGCCGATCACCGCGGCCTCCAGCACAGCCTCGTGGGCCTGCAGCGCGCCCTCCACCTCGAAGGGCGAGACGTACTGGCCGCTGACCTTGAGCATGTCGTCGCTGCGACCGGCGTAGGTGTAGATGCCGATGGCATCGCGCACGTACTTGTCACCGCTGCGGGTCCATTCACCCTGGAAGCTGGCGAGGGATTTCTCGCGTTGGGCCCAGTACATCAGCGCCGCGCTCCGCCCGCGAATGAAGAGATCGCCGATCTCGCCGTCGGCCACCGGGGCGCCGTCCTCACCGCGCAATGCGATCTCGTAGCCGGGGACCGGCCGGCCGCTGCTGCCGTAATGCACCTCGCCGGGGGCGTTCGAGAGAAAGATGTGCAGCATCTCGGTGGAGCCGATACCGTCGAGAACGTCGCAGCCAACATGGCGGCTGAAGCGCTCGCCGAGCTCGCGCGGCAGGGCCTCGCCGGCCGAGGCGCACAGGCGCAGCGCAAGGTCCTCGCGGCTTGGCAGATCGGGCGCAGCCAGCATCGCGGCATAGAGGGTCGGCACGCCGAAAAAGACAGTGGGCCGGTGCTCGCGCAGGCGCTGAAACACGGCTGTGGGCGTGGGCCGCTCGGCCATCAGCACCGTGGTGGCGCCGGCCGCCAGCGGGAAGCTCAGCGCATTGCCCAGGCCGTAGGCGAAGAAGAGCTTCGCCGCGGAGAACACCACATCGGTCTCGCGCAGGCCGAGCACCTGCCGGCCGTAGGTCTGGACCGTCCAGTAGGGGTTGGCATGGCTGTGCACCGTCCCCTTGGGGCGGCCGGTGGAGCCGGAGGAGTAGAGCCAGAAGGCGATGTCGTCGGCGGCGGTGTCGGCACAGGATGCCAGTGGTGGGGATTGCAGCAGGAAGGCAAAGTCGAGGTCCGTGCTTCCGGGCCAGTCGGGGTCTGGTGATCCCGGCGTTGACCTCCCGCCTGCGCCGACCGGGTCAGCCGGCGGGATCGGCGCTGGCACCGGCTGAGACACGACGATGTGCCGAACCTCCTGGGGGCCGTCATTCAGCGCCGCCTGCAATGTCGGCAGCAGGGCTCCCGAGACCAGCACCGCCTGGGCGCGGCTGTGGGCCAGCATGTAGGCGTAGTCGGTCGCCGTCAGCAGGGTGTTGACGCAGACCGGCACCAGCCCCGCCGCCAGGCAGCCCAGGAAGGCGACCGGCCAGTCCAGGCCATCGTGCATGAGCAGCAGCACGCGTTCCTCGCGCCGCAGGCCGAGCGCGATCAGCCCGCTGGCCAGGCGCCGGCTGCGGTCTTCAAGCGCCCCGTAGGGGAGCGTCCCGGTGTTGTCGATGTAGGCCGCCTTGGTCGCACGCCCGGTGTTCAGCGCGAACAAGTGACCGGCGAAATTGAAGCGCTCCGGCGGATCGGACAGCGGGATCGTCATGGCGTGTCGGGTGGGTGGAGGGGCGAGCGCTTGCGGGTGTCGGTGCTGGGTGGTGCACAGGGGCTTCGGCTCGCAATGGTCGGTCAGAAGCACTATAGTGCATATCAACGACCCTGCCGCCATGAACCGCTCCTCTGCCGACCCCACACCGGTCGCTTCGCCCCGCGCCGAAACGCTCACGGCGCCGTCATTGGCCGATCCCGCGGACGGGCGAGACCTTTTCCTCGTCACCCTGGGCGAGCGAGTGCGCCTGCTGAGGGCGCGGCGGGGTCTCACGCGCAGGGGGCTGTCGCTGGCGGCCGGGGTCTCGGAGCGTCACCTGGCCAACCTTGAGCAGGGGGTGGGCAACGCTTCCATCCTGGTGCTGCGACAGGTTGCGCAGGCACTGACCTGCTCGCTGGCCGAGTTGCTGGGCGACGAGACCACCGGCTCGCCCGAGTGGCTGCTGCTGCGTGACCTGCTGGCTGGTCGTGGCGAGACCGACCTGCAGCGGGCCCGCCATGCGCTGGCCCCGCTGTTCGGGGTGGCGGCACCGGGTGATGCCAGCCGCTTGCGTCGCATCGCGCTGATCGGCCTGCGCGGTGCCGGCAAGTCCACGCTCGGGCGCCTGCTGGCCGATGGGCTGGGTCTGGTCTTCGTCGAGCTCAACCGAGAGATCGAGCGCGTCGCCGGCTGCTCGCTGATGGAGATCCACAGTCTCTATGGCCCCAGCGCCTACCGGCGTTACGAGCGGCGCGCACTCGAGGAGGTGCTGGCCCGCGACCCGGAGGTGGTGATCGCCACGCCCGGCGGCATCGTTTCCGACCCGACCACCTTCGGCCTGTTGCTGTCGCAATGCTTCACCGTCTGGCTGCAGGCCGCGCCCGAAGAGCACATGCAGAGGGTGGTGCTGCAGGGTGATTTGCGTCCCATGGCGGGCAAGGTCGGCAAGCCCGAGGCGATGGACGACCTGCGCCGCATCCTGCTGGGCCGCGCCGCCTTCTACGGCAAGGCGGATTTGCGTGTGGACACGTCCGGTCGCTCGGTGGGCGAGGCTTTTGCCGAGCTGGGCGCGGCCGTGCGGGCGGCCCGCTCGGGGCTGTGAATGGGGAGGCCGGTCCCGCCTCAAGGTGTTGCGCTCACCATGCAGCATACTGCATCACCCTTCGTTTGATGCAATATGTTGCATAATCGAACGACTGTTTTCCAGGACCACCCGATGACCGCCACCCACCCCGCAGAGCATTCGGCGCTGGCCAGTGCCTTCGTCGATTACAGGACGTCGCCCGAGCTGTACCGGCACTGGCGCTTCACGACCGACGGCGCCATCGCCACCCTCTCGATGGCGGTGGCCGAGGACGGCGGGATCCGGCCGGGCTACAAGCTCAAGCTCAACAGCTACGACCTCGGCGTCGATATCGAGTTGCACGACGCCCTGAACCGGCTGCGCTTCGAACATCCCGAGGTGCAGACGGTGGTGCTGACGGGCGGCCGCGAGCGCATCTTCTGCTCGGGCGCCAACATCTTCATGCTGGGCCTCTCCAGCCACGCCTGGAAGGTGAATTTCTGCAAATTCACCAACGAGACCCGCAATGGCATGGAAGACTCCAGTCGCCACGGCGGCCTGAAATTCCTGGCCGCCGTCAACGGCGCCTGCGCGGGCGGCGGCTACGAGGTGGCGCTGGCCTGCGACGAGATCCTGCTGGTCGATGACCGCTCCTCGGCGGTCTCGCTGCCCGAGGTGCCGCTGTTGGGCGTGCTGCCCGGCACCGGCGGCCTGAGCCGCCTGACCGACAAGCGCCGCGTGCGTCACGACCTGGCCGACATCTTCTGCACCAGCGTGGAGGGCGTGCGCGGTCAGAAGGCGGTGGACTGGCGGTTGGTCGATGCCATCGCCAAGCCGGCGGTGTTCGCGCAGGCGGTCAAGGACCGCGCCCTGGCGCTGGCCCAGCAGAGCCAGCGGCCCGGGCCGGGGCAGGGCGCCCGCGGGGTGGTGCTGACCCCCATTGAGCGCCAGATCGACGCAACCGGCGTGCACTACGCCACCATCGACGTGCAGATCGACCGCGCCCGCCGCTGCGCCACCCTCACCGCGCGGGCGCCGGCCTCGCCGCCGCCGCAGGACATCGCGGCCATCGAGGCGGCGGGAGCGGGCTGGTGGCCGCTGCAGTTCGCCCGTGAACTCGACGACGCCCTGCTGCACCTGCGCACCAACGAGCTGGACATCGGCACCTGGCTGCTGCGCCCGACCGGCGACGCGCAGGCGGTGCTGGCCGCCGACGCCTCCCTGATCGCCCACGCCGGCCACTGGCTGGTGCGCGAGACCACGGGCCTGCTGCGGCGCAGCTTCGCGCGGCTGGACGTCTCCTCGCGCAGCCTCTTTGCGCTGATCGACCGGGACAGCTGCTTTGCCGGCAGCTTTGCCGAGTTCGCCTTTGCCGCCGACCGCACCTACATGCTGGCGCTGCCCGACGAGCCCGCCATGGCGCCACGCCTGAGCCTGGGCGAGGCCAATTTCGGCCTGTGGCCGATGATCACCGGACAGAGCCGGCTGGAGCGCCGCTTCTACGGCGAAACCGCCCCTTTGCAGCAGGCCCGCGCCCAGATCGGCCAGGCGCTCGACGCCGACGCCGCGCTGGCCCTGGGCCTGGTCACTGCCGCGCCGGATGACATCGATTGGGCCGACGAGATCCGCATCGCGGTCGAGGAGCGCGCCGCGCTCTCGCCCGACTCGCTGACCGGCCTCGAGGCCAACCTGCGCTTCAACGGGCCCGAGAACCTCTGGACGCGCATCTTCGGTCGGCTGTCGGCCTGGCAGAACTGGATCTTCATCCGCCCCAATGCGGTGGGCGAGAAGGGCGCGCTCAAGGTCTACGGCAGCGGCGAGAAGGCCCGCTTCGACCTGAACCGCGTCTGACCCCCCGACCACCCGAAACACCGAACGCGCAGCCGATCGCGGTCGCGTTCGCCAACGATCCCCGCAGTCCCCCAGGAGTCCCCGATGAACGGCATCAACTACAGCGAGAAGATCCCCAACAACGGCAACCTCGCCGAGGACCGCACGCTGCAGCGGGCGCGCGAGCCGTGGCAGCCCAACTTCATCCG
>CAISYQ010000390.1 GCA_903889735.1 uncultured Methylibium sp. | reverse complement strand
ATGCTGGTGGCCGGCCAGCCGGTCAGCCCGCGCACGCCCCACGAGGCCCTGGCGCTGGGCGTGGCGATGGTGTTCCAGGAGACCAGCCTGGTGCCCACCATGACGGTGGCGCAGAACCTTTTCCTCGGCCAGGAGAAGTACTTCAACCGCCTGCGAGGCATCTACATCGCGGCGCAGCAGTTCCTGCAGTCGCTGCAGTTCGACGTCGATCCCACCGCGGTGGTGAGCCTGCTCGGCGCGGCCAAGAAGCAGATGGTGGAGATCGCGCGCGCGGTGCTGCACAACGCAAGGGTCATCATCTTCGACGAGCCCACCGCCAGCCTGACGCCCGAGGAGAAGAAGTACTTCTTCGACCTGGTCTTCAACCTCAAGGCGCGCGGCGTGGCAGTGATCTTCATCTCGCACGCGCTGGAGGAGGCCCTGCTGGTGTCGGACCGCATCACCATCCTGCGCGACGGCAAGCATGTGGTGACCGACGACAAGGCGAACTTCGACCGCGCCCGCATCGTGCAGGCCATGGTCGGGCGCGACCTCTCGCAGACGCTCTACGGCCAGCGCAAGACCGCCGTGCGGCCCCAGGGCCGCCGGGTGCTCTCGGTGCAGAACCTGCGCATGGCCTCGATGGTCAAGAACAACTCGCTGTCGGTCTTCGCGGGCCAGGTCACCGGGGTCTTCGGGCTGGTGGGCTCGGGGCGGACCGAGACCTTCAAGGTGGTGGCCGGGGTCATCAAGCGCGACTTCATGCACGGCGGCGAGGTGCTGCTCAACGGCCGGCCCGTGCGCTACTTCGTGCCGGCCTCGGCGGTGCGCGACGGCATCGCCTATGTCACCGAGGACCGCAAGATCGAGGGCTTCTTCGAGACCCAGTCCATCGCCGGCAACATCTACCTCGGCCTGCTGGCCAAGCTGCGTGGCAAGCGCACCCTGGTCTCCGCCAAGGAGGCCGGCGAGGTGGGCACGCGGTGGATCCAGAAGCTCAACATCCGCGCCATCAGCAAGGACGTCAAGGCCATCGAGCTCTCGGGTGGCAACCAGCAGAAGGTGGTGATCGCCAAGTCGCTGATCCAGGAGCCCGAGCTCATCATCTTCGACGAGCCGACCCGCGGCGTGGACGTGGGCGCCATCGCCGAGATCCATGCGCTGATCAACCAGCTCGCCGATGAGGGCAAGGCGGTGGTGGTGATCTCCTCCTACCTGCCCGAGATCATGTCGCTGTCGGACCGCATCCTGGTGCAGCGGATGGGCAAGGTGGTGGAGGAGTACTCGGCCCTCGAGGCGACCGAGGAGAAGATCATGTACGCCGCGATCCACTGAGGCCCTGACGATGACCACCGCCCCCCAGACCTCTTCCGAGACCGCCAGCGCGGCCACTGGCGTGACGACCACCTTGACCGATGGCAAGCCGCCGATCGACTTTTACTTCGACTTCCTCTCCGCCTATGGCTACTTCGCCAGCCTGCGCATCGAGGCGCTGGCGGCCCGCCACGGCCGCACGGTGCGTTGGCACAGCATGCTGCTGGGCGTGTCGGTGATGAAGGTCATGGGCCTCAAGCCCCTGCTCGAGACGCCGCTCAAGGGCGACTACGTGCTGCGCGACGCCGCGCGCTACATGCGGCAGCATGGCCTGGTGCTCCAGCGCCAGGTCAGCGATCCGATGATGGACCCGCGCCCGGCCGCGCGCGCCTTCTACTGGATCCGCCGCCACCACCCCGGGCGGGAGAGCGCCTTCGCGCAGGCCGTGTTCGACCACTACTGGCGGCTGGGTCAGGACCTCGCCGACCCGGCACAGATCGCCGCACTGGCCCCCGCGCTGGGGCT
>CAISYQ010000389.1 GCA_903889735.1 uncultured Methylibium sp. | reverse complement strand
GCCGGTGCCGCCGCGGCGCCGCTGCTCGAGATCGCCGACCTGCGCGTGCGCTTTCGGCTCGGCCGCGGCGCCGCCGCCAGCCATGCCGAGGCGGTGGGGCGCGCGGGCACCGGGGTGAGCTTTGCCATCCCCGAGAACACCACGGTGGCGCTGGTGGGCGAGTCGGGTTCGGGCAAGAGCGTCACGGCCATGTCCATCCTCAACCTGCTGCCCGACAACGCCGAGCGGTTCGGCGCCATCCGCTTCCAGGGCCGCGACCTGCTGGCGGCCAGCCGTGCCGACCTGCAGCGCCTGCGCGGCCGCGAGATCGCCTGCGTGTTCCAGGACCCGATGAGCTCGTTGAACCCGGTGCTCGCCATCGGGGCGCAGCTCGCCGAGCCGCTGCGGCTGCACCTGGGCATGAGCGCGCGCCAGGCCCGCGCGCGCGCCGAGGCGTTGCTCGCCGAGGTCGGCTTGCCCGAGCCGCGGCGCCGCCTCGACGCCTTCCCGCATGAGCTCTCGGGCGGGCAGCAGCAGCGGGTGATGATCGCCATGGCGATCGCCTGCGAGCCCAAGCTGCTGATCGCCGATGAGCCGACCACCGCGCTGGACGTGACCATCCAGCGCCAGATCCTCGAGCTGCTGGCCGGCCTGAAGGCGCGCCTGCGCATGAGCATGCTCTTCATCAGCCACGACCTGGGCGTGGTCGGCGAGATCGCCGACCGGGTGGTCGTGATGCGCCAGGGCACCGTGCGCGAGCAGGGCGACGTGGCCCGCATCTTTGCCGCGCCCGAGGACGCCTACACCCTCGCACTGCTGGCCTGCCGCCCCACGCTGGCCGCACCCCCCGCCCGGCTGATGGTGATTGACGAGCACCTCGCCAGCCCGCAAGGCGCCACGCCGGGCACCGCCTCGGGACCCGCATCGGGTCGGCTGGCCGCGTCAGCCGCAGCGGCCGGATCCGCCCCGGCGCCGGCCCGCGCCAAGAACCCGGACGCGCCGCTGGTGCTGAAGGTCGATGCCTTGAGCAAGAGCTTCTGGCTGCCGCGCGGCGTGTTCGGCCGCCGCGAGTTCAAGGCCGTGAGCGACGTGAGCTTCGAGCTGAGGCGCGGCCACACCCTGGGCATCGTCGGCGAATCCGGCTCGGGCAAGACCACCACCGGTCTGGCGCTGCTGCGCCTGCCCGAGGCCGGCGGCGGTCCGCTGCGTGGCCGCGCCCTCTTCCACCGCGCCCAGGGCGCCGCAGGCGCTGACTCACTGCAGGCTCCCGCCGCGCCGCGCGAATCGCTGCCGCCCCAGGACCTGCTGCAGCTCGGCAAGGCCGGCTGGCTGCCGATGCGCCGGCGCGTGCAGGTGGTGTTCCAGAACCCCTATGCCTCACTGAACCCGCGCTTCACCATCGGCCAGACCCTGGTCGAACCCCTGGCCATCCACCGCCTGGAGGCCAATGCCGCCGCGCGCGAGGCCCGGGCCCGCGCCCTGCTCGCCAAGGTCGGCATCGACCCGGGCGCCTGGAGCAAGTACCCGCACGAGTTCTCGGGCGGCCAGCGCCAGCGCATCGCCATCGCCCGCTGCCTGACGCTCGAGCCTGAACTGCTGGTGCTCGACGAGGCGGTGAGCGCGCTCGACGTCTCGGTCCAGGCCCAGGTGCTCAACCTGCTGAAGGACCTGCAGGACGAGTTGGGTCTGGCCTACATCTTCATCAGCCATGACCTCGCCGTGGTGCGCTTCATGGCCGACGAGGTGCTGGTGATGAAGGACGGCGTGGTGGTCGAGCGCAACAGCACCCAGGCGCTGCTGGAGGCCCCGCGCGAGGCCTACACCCAGCGGCTGCTGGCGGCGGTGCCGCGGGGCTACCAGCCGGCGGGCTGAGGGCGCCCACCGGTCTCCACGCTACATCGTCGGGTAGTCGGTGTAGCCCTTGGCCCCACCGCCGTAGAAGGTGCTGACGTCGGCTTCGTTGAGCGGCCCGTTGGCGCGCAGGCGCTCCACCAGGTCGGGGTTGGCGATGAAGGGCCGGCCGAAGGCCACGGCGTCGGCGGCGCCCGAGGTGATGGCGTCCAGGGCCATCGGGCGGTCGTAGCCGTTGTTGAGCATCCAGGGCGTGCGGGCCCGCTCGCGCAGCGCGGCGTAGTCGAAGGGTGCGACGTCGCGCAGGCCGCCGGCGGCGCCCTCGATCACGTGCAGGTAGGCGAGCT
>CAISYQ010000388.1 GCA_903889735.1 uncultured Methylibium sp. | reverse complement strand
CTTGGCGCGCAGCGAGGCCACCTCGCGGCGGGCCTGCTCGATCTCGCCCTGGCGCGCCAGCAAGCCTGCCAGCTCGGCCCGCAGGCGCCCGGTGGCGACCCAGTCGCCCGTCGCGGCGCGCAGGGCGTCCTCGAGACGCTGGCGCAGGCGGGCGTGCATGGGGTGATCAGGCGCTCAGCCGCTGCCAGGCTTCGCGGTACTTGGCGGCGGTGCGCTCGATCACCTCGGCCGGCAAGGCCGGCGCGGGCGCGCATTTGTCCCAGGGGCGGCCGTCCACCGTGGCCTGCTCCAGCCAGTCGCGCACGAACTGCTTGTCGTAGCTCGGCGGGTTGCGGCCCTCGCGCAGCGCGGCCTCGTAGTCCTCGGCCGGCCAGAAGCGCGAGGAGTCGGGCGTGAGCACCTCGTCCATCAGCGTGAGCCTGCCCTGCGCGTCCAGGCCGAACTCGAACTTGGTGTCGGCAATGATGATGCCCTGGGTGAGCGCAAAGGCGGCGGCGGCCTCGTAGAGCGCGATCGAGACCGAGCGCACCTTTTCCGCCAGCGGCGCGCCGACGATCTCCACCATGCGCTCGAAGGGAATGTTCTCGTCGTGGTCGCCCGCCTCGGCCTTGGTGGCGGGCGTGAAGATCGGCGCCGGCAAGCGGCTGGCGTTGCGCAGCCCAGGCGGCAGCGGCACGCCACAGACCTGCCCGCCCTCGCGGTATTCCTTCCAGCCCGAGCCGGCCAGGTAGCCGCGCACCACCGCCTCCACCGGCAGGGGCTTGAGCCGCTTGACCAGCATGGACCGGCCCGCGACCTGCCCGCGCTCGTCGGGTGCCACCACGGCCTCGGGCGACTCACCGGTCAGGTGGTTGGGCACGATGTGGCCGAGCCGGGCGAACCAGAACAGCGCCATGCGCGTGAGCAGCTCGCCCTTGCCGGGGATGGGCTCGCCCATCACCACATCGAAGGCCGAGAGCCGGTCGCTCGCCACCATCAGCAGCCGGTCGTCGCCGACCGCGTAGTTGTCGCGCACCTTGCCGCGCGCCAGCAGCGGCAGCGAGTGCAGCCGGCTCTCGAGCAGCGGTGGGCGGGTCATGGGCGTCGGCGCGTCGGCAGCCTGGGAATCCCCCGGTGTCGGCACCAACTCAGCGCACCATCTGCGCCAGCTCGCCGCGGGCGTACCGGGCCGCGACCGCCACCAGGGTGTCGGGCTTGATCTTGCCGGCCTGGCCCTCGCAGCCGAACTCCAGGTAGCGCTGCTTGCAGATCGCCTTGGCGGCCGCGGTGGCGGGTTTGAGGAAATCACGCGGGTCGAACTTCTCCGGATGCTCGTGCAGCGCGCGGCGCACCGCCGCCGTCATCGCCAGGCGGATGTCGGTGTCGATGTTGATCTTGCGAACGCCGTACTTGATGGCCTCCTGGATCTCGGAGACCGGCACACCGTAGGTCTCCTTCATCGCGCCGCCGAACTGGCGGATTTCGGCCAGCAGCTCCTGCGGCACGCTGGAGCTGCCGTGCATCACCAGGTGGGTGTTGGGGATGCGGGCGTGGATCTCCTTGATGCGGCCGATCGCCAGGATGTCGCCGGTGGGCTTGCGGGTGAACTTGTAGGCGCCGTGGCTGGTGCCGATGGCGATGGCCAG
>CAISYQ010000387.1 GCA_903889735.1 uncultured Methylibium sp. | reverse complement strand
CGGCCGTCCAGGCGCCGCCCTTGGCCTCGATGCCGTCGCGCTTGACGGTGGCGAGCACGCTGGCGGCCTGCTCACCGCCCATCACGCCGATGCGCGCGTTCGGCCACATCCACAGGAAACGCGGCCCGTAGGCGCGGCCGCACATGCCGTAGTTGCCCGCGCCGAAGCTGCCGCCGATGATGACGGTGAACTTGGGCACGTCGGCGCAGGCCACCGCGTTGACCATCTTGGCACCGTGCCGGGCGATGCCCTCGGCCTCGACCTTGCGCCCGACCATGAAGCCGGTGATGTTCTGCAGGAAGACCAGCGGGATGCGCCGCTGGCAGCACAGCTCGATGAAATGCGCGCCCTTGGCGGCCGAGTCCGAGAACAGGATGCCGTTGTTGGCGACGATGCCCACCGGCATGCCCTCGATGTGGGCGAAGCCAGTGACCAGGGTGCTGCCGAAACGGGCCTTGAATTCGTCGAACTCCGAGCCGTCCACCACGCGGGCGATGACCTCGCGCACGTCGTAGGGCTTGCGGGCGTCGAGCGGCAGCACGCCGTGCAGCTCGGCGGGGTCGTGCGCGGGTGGGCGCGGCGCGCGCAGCAACAGGGACTCGGGCTTGCGGTGGTTCAGGCGCCCGACGATCTGCCGGGCCAGGGCCAGCGCATGGCCATCGTCCTGCGCGAGGTGGTCGGCCACGCCCGAGAGGCGCGTGTGCACGTCGCCGCCGCCCAGGTCCTCGGCGCTGACGACCTCGCCGGTGGCGGCCTTCACCAACGGCGGGCCGCCGAGGAAGATCGTGCCCTGGTTGCGCACGATGATGGTCTCGTCGCTCATCGCGGGCACATAGGCGCCGCCGGCCGTGCAGGAGCCCATCACCACCGCGATCTGCGCAATGCCCTGGGACGACATGCGCGCCTGGTTGTAGAAGATGCGCCCGAAATGCTCGCGGTCGGGGAAGACCTGGTCCTGGTTGGGCAGGTTGGCGCCACCGCTGTCGACCAGGTAGACGCAGGGCAGGCGGTTCTCCGCCGCAACCTCCTGTGCCCGCAGGTGCTTCTTGACCGTGAGCGGGTAGTAGGTGCCGCCCTTGACGGTGGCGTCGTTGCAGACGATCACGCACTCCACCCCCGCCACCCGGCCGATCCCCGCGATGACGCCGGCCGAGGGCGCGGTGTCGCTGCCGTCGGGCTCGGTGTAGACGCCCAGGGCGGCGAGCGGCGCGATCTCCAGGAAGGGCGTGCCGGGGTCGAGCAAGCCTTCGATGCGCTCGCGCGGCAGCAGCTTGCCGCGGGCCAGGTGGCGGGCGCGCGAGGCCTCGCCGCCGCCGAGGGCGATCTTGGCCAGCTTGGCGCGGAGGTCCTCGACCAAGAGGCCCATGGCCTGGGCGCTGGCCTTGAACTCCCCGGAGCGGACATCCAGGCGGGAAACGATGAGGGTCATGGCTCGGTCCCGGTAGTCAGGCGGTGCGGTTCTCGGCGATGCCGAGCTCCGCCATCATCCGCTCGCGCATGACGAATTTCTGCGCCTTGCCGGTGACGGTCATGGGCATGTCGGCCATGTCCTTCAGGAAGCGGATGTAGCGCGGCAGCTTGTAGTGGGCGATCTGCTCGCGGCAGAACTCGCGGATCTCCTCGGCCGTGGCCTCGGTGCCGGGCTTGAGCACGATCCAGGCGCAGACCTCCTCGCCGTACTTCGGATCGGGCACGCCGAACACCTGCACCGACTGCACCTTGGGGTGGCGGAACAGGAACTCCTCGACCTCGCGCGGGTAGACGTTCTCGCCGCCGCGGATCAGCATGTCCTTCACCCGGCCAACGATGTTGCAGTAGCCCTCGGCGTCGATCGTGGCCAGGTCGCCGGTGTGCATCCAGCCGTCCTGTACCGCCTCGCGGGTGCGCGCCTCGTCGCCCCAGTAGCCCTGCATCACCGAGTAGCCGCGGGTGCACAGCTCGCCGATCTCGCCCACCGGCACGGTGCGGCCTTCGGCATCGACCAGCTTCACCTCCAGGTGGGGTTGCACGCGGCCCACCGTGGCCACGCGGCGGTCGATCGGGTCGGAGGTGAGCCGATGGGATGTAAGGTTAGCGAGGCGAATTCAACCATTCTGTCCTGTCTGTACCCGCCGACGACGGTTTTCCCTGCAAGTATTCAAGCAACGCTGAATGGAAATATCGTCAACGAATTTGAATTCTCTGGCGCGACCTGTGTTGTCCCTGAGATACCCAATGACAACACTACTCCCGAGGAGAACCCTGTACCTGAGGTGATTTGTGATCCGCTGTTCCTTCCAGACCTAATCTGTGT
>CAISYQ010000386.1 GCA_903889735.1 uncultured Methylibium sp. | reverse complement strand
TTGAAATCCACCACTGCCTCGCCAGGGATCACGTTGCCCGCGCCGGTGCCCGCGTGCAGGTTGGACACCTGCCAGCTGGTCGGCGGGAAATGCAGGTTGCCGGCATCCCAGTGGGCCGTGGTCAGCTCGGCCAGCGCCGGGGCCAGCGCGTGGACCGGGTTGCGCGCCAGCTGCGGGTAGGCGATGTGTCCCTGGATGCCGATCACCGTGAGCCGGCCGGTCAGTGAACCGCGGCGGCCGTTCTTGATCATGTCGCCGACGGCGTTCACCGAGGTCGGCTCGCCGACGATGCAGGCGTCGAGCCGCTCGCCGCGATCGGCCAGCCAGCGCACCACCTGGGTGGTGCCGTCCAGCGCCGGCCCTTCCTCGTCACTCGTGATCAGGAAGCCCAGGGAGCCGGCATGGTCCGGGTGGGCGGCCGTGAATTCCTCGGCCGCCACCACCATGCAGGCGATCGAGGCCTTCATGTCGGCCGCGCCGCGGCCGTAGAGGCGGCCGTCGCGGTGGGTCGGCACGAAGGGCGGGCTGGACCAGCGCGCCAGCGGGCCGGTGGGCACCACGTCGGTGTGGCCGGCGAAGACCAGCAAGGGGCCAGCCGTACCGGCCCGGCCGCGGCGCACTGCCCAGAGGTTGCTGACGAGGCCGTCCTCGGGGCCGCCGTCAATGCGGTGGCATTCGAAGCCGGCGTCCACCAGCCGGGCGGCGATCAGGTCCTGGCAGCCGGCATCGTCGGGCGTGACCGAAGGGCGCGAAACCAGCTGTTCGGTCAGGGTGAGGGCGGGGCTCGTCATCGGGGATCGTGGCAACCGGATCGGCGGCTCAACGCCGGCCCGAGGGGCCGGAGCCGGGGCCGCGCCCGTCCTCGCCGCGCACTTCAAGCATGATCTCGGTGAAGGAGGGGCCGTCGGCTTCCACGACCTTCTTGGGGGCGGGCCTGAAGGTCGCCGGGTCGTCGTTCTCGAGGCGCCACATGAGGTTGGTGGGCGAATCCGAGTAGCCCAGGGCCTCGTCGCGGGTGATCGCCCCACTGCGCACCAGACGGGCCAGCTCGAACTCGAAGCTCTGCGAGCCCTCGGACAGCGACTTCTCCATTGCCTCCTTGACGCCCGCGAAATCGCCCTGGGCGACCAGCTCGGCGATCAGCTTGGTGTTGAGCAGCACCTCGACGGCCGGGGTGCGGCCCCCTGAGGCCTTGCGCACCAGGCGCTGCGACACGATGGCCTTGAGCGCCGCCGCAAGGTCGCCGAGCAAGGCGGGGCGGGCCTCGGGGGTGTAGAAGCTCAGGATGCGGCCGAGCGCGTGGTAGCTGTTGTTGGCGTGCAGGGTGGACACCACCAGGTGGCCGGACAGCGCGTAGGAGATCGCCGCGGTCATGGTGTCGCGGTCGCGGATCTCGCCGATCAGGATGACGTCGGGGGCCTGGCGCAGCGCATTCTTCAGGCCGATCTGCAGGCTCTGGGTGTCGCGCCCGACCTCGCGCTGGTTGATGATGGACTTGCGGTTCTGGAACAGGAATTCGATCGGGTCCTCGATCGTGAGGATGTGGCCGGTCTGCAGGCGGTTGCGGTGCTCCAGCATCGAGGCCAACGTGGTGCTCTTGCCGGTGCCAGTGGCGCCCGCCAGCAGGATGAGGCCGCGCTTCTCGAGGATGAGAGAGCCGAGGATGGGCGGCAGGCCCAGCGACTCCAGGGCGGGGATGTCGGTCGGGATCCAGCGGAACACCGCCGCGATCGAGCCACGCTGGCGAAAGCCGCTGAGACGAAAGCTGCCGACCCCCGGGATGCTCACGCTCACGTTCAGCTCGCCGATCTCGTCGAGCTCCTCGAGCTGCACGGGTGTGAGCATCTCGGCCAGCAGCTGCCGGGGTTGCTGCGACGCCAAGGGCTGGTCCGAGAGCTCCAGCAGCTGGCCGTTGATCTTGACCTGGATCGGGGAGCCCGCGCTCAGGTAGACGTCCGAGGCCTTCTTCTCGGCCATCAGCCTCAGTACCCGCTCCATGTTTCCGCTCATCGCGCCCCCTCGGTGATCCGCGCCGCCGGCCCTCGCCCTCAGGCGCGCAGCAGCTCGTTGATGCTGGTCTTGGCCCGGGTCTGCGCATCGACCTTCTTGACGATCACCGCGCAGTAGAGGGAGTACTTGCCGTCGGCGCTGGGCAGGTTGCCCGAGACCACGACCGAGCCCGCCGGGATGCGGCCGTAGCTCACCTCGCCGGTGGCGCGGTCGTAGATCTTGGTGCTCTGGCCGATGTAGACGCCCATGGAGATGACCGAGTTCTCCTCCACGATCACGCCCTCCACAACCTCGGAGCGCGCGCCGATGAAGCAGTTGTCCTCGATGATGGTCGGGTTGGCCTGCAGGGGCTGCCGCACGCCGCCGATGCCGACACCGCCGGACAGGTGCACGTTCTTTCCGATCTGCGCGCAGGAGCCCACGGTGGCCCAGGTGTCGACCATCGTGCCCTCGTCCACATAGGAGCCGATGTTCACG